>JABXJZ010000071.1 GCA_013375335.1 Desulfobacterales bacterium | reverse complement strand
AAGAAGGTAAAGTAGCAGAGTTTCGTAAAGGAGAGAAATGTTCCCACGGAAGCCAGGATCAACATCAGCTCCAATATGGGTTTATGTGACTCCGCCGCAGACGACATGACCATCCCCTTACTGACAAACCCATTGAATCCCGGTCCCCCGGATATGGAAAGGGAGGCAATGATGCAGGCGGTACAGGTAATTGGCATCAGCCTGGCGAGCCCTCCCAGCTCAGTAAGCTTCCTCTTTCCAGTCACATAGATTACCGAACCCATACACATGAATAAGAGCGACTTGTATAAGATATTATTAACGAGATGGGCAATTCCGCCATTTAACCCCAGGTCGGTTCCCACCCCTATCCCTGCTATCATGTATCCCACCTGACTTATGATGTGATAGGAAAGGAGTTTCCTGGTATCATCTTGGAGCAATGCGTATACAACGCCGTAAACCGCCATAATCCCACCCATATAGGCCACAACATCAGCGCCTGAGAAACATCTGGCCAGTGCATAAACGCCTATCTTGGTGGTATAAACTGAAAGAAACACGCTTCCAGTGACGGTTCCCCGGGGGTAGGAATCCGGTACCCAGGTGTGAATGGGAATGAAGGCGGCATTTAAACCAAAGCCGATAAGTATAAAAATGGAGGCCCAACCACTTTCCAAGGGACCCACTGTGGTGAATCCCTGGGATACGATATGGATGATAATGCCCGTTAACAGGGAGCATCCCCCAAATATGTGCATTAAAACGTATCTGAAGCCGGCATCCAGGGATTCCCTTTCCCGCCTATACCATATGAGGAATACAGAGGTGACCGCCATGATTTCCCAAAAGGCAAACAAGCTTAAGTAATCCCCAGCAAACACAACCCCCAAAGAGCTTCCAACATAGAGGAAGGTAGCCACATGTTGACCGTCTTCCTTTACATGGAGGGAGTAAAGTATGGCGATAAATCCTATGATGACGAATATATATCCAATCGCTAAGCTCAGTCTATCTACCCTGGCAAAGACCAGGTCATATCCCAGAAAGCGATATACCCAACTGGTGCCTGGTTCCAGATACAACAGGTCGATAATGGCCACTGCAAAAATCAGAATAAGGTAGGGTTGCCTCAGTTCCTTCCTCAACCTCAGAAGGGGAATGAGCATTGCCCCCAAGATAAATATAAAGGCAGGTGGTACAGGCTTAATCATAATAATCTTCCTTCCGAGAGGCGAAGGAACCCACGAGCTTGACTCCAAGGATCAACAAGAGTGCCCCGAGGCCTCCGAAAATTACATCTATTGACGGTATGGCATGCCACAAAAAGAGGGCGTGTTCTTGTTCCGTAAAGAATCCCGCGGGAATACAAACAATTAACAATATAAAAAATAGTCTCTTAAGATGACTCGACATTTTAGCAAATCCCCAATATATTTTTCGCCGCAAGAGTTGCTATCCCAAAGAAATGGAAAAAGGCATCGGGGGCAATCCCCAGTATTACCGATATGATCGCACATACGGTCAAGGGAATTACCATGAGCATCGACGCCTCGTCAAAACCTGAATTTACCCGTCCCTGAGGTCTATTAAAGAAGGAGTTGTATATGATAGGGAAGAAGTACGCTATGTCCAACAGGACACTGGTGAGCAATACAAACAGAAATACAATCTCCTTGGCCTCAAGGGAACCGAGACACAGATACCATTTACTGATGAACCCCACAACAGGGGGGGTTCCGGCGATCCCCATGGCCCCTATGGCGAATGAACCCATGGTTATAGGCATTGCTCTCCCAATGCCATCTAACTCGCTCACATTCTCCTTTTGGGTCTTCACGTATATTGCGCCGGCCACGAAAAACAGGGTGATCTTCATAAAGCCATGGCCGGCGATGTGGAATATCCCACCGATTATAGCGCTTGGGGAAAGCAAGGCCGCCCCCATGATGATGATAGCGAGATTATTTATGGTAGAGAAGGCCAGCCGTCTCTTCAGGTTATCCTGGGCGAGGGCGAGCATACCCGATACGATTATGGTGAAAGATGCGAAATAGGCCAATATGAGCCAAAGGTTTAGATCGGAGAGCAGTTGTGGCCCGAATACGTAGAGGACGACCCGTAGCACACAAAATACCCCTGCCTTAACCACGGCCACCGCGTGGAGTAGTGCACTGACCGGGGTGGGAGCAACCATGGCCGTGGGAAGCCATTCGTGTATAGGAATGAGCGCTGCCTTGGTCCCAAAACCCAGGATAAAGGTGACGAAGAGGAGGCGGAGTATGTTGCTCGGACCTTGTCCTTGAAGAAAGCCCCCGCCCACGAAATCGAGGGTCCCTGTTAGATGATAGGTGAGCCCCATGGAGAAGAAAACCAGGGCAGCACCGGTTAAGAGGTAAGCCAGATATTTCCTACCTCCCATTATTGCCTCAGGCGTCTCCCTGTGGGCCACAAGGGGAAAAGTGGATATGGTTAATATCTCATAGAAGATGAAAAGGGTGAGCAAGTTACCGGCAAAGGCAACGCCCAGGGCTCCATTGAGGGCAAAGGCAAAACAGAAGAAATACCTGGTCTGGGCACGGGCATTCAAGCCCCTCATGTAACCTATGGAAAAGATAGAGGTTGCAATCCACAGTGCAGATGCCAAGGTCCCAAAGAAGATACCAAAGGCATCTACCCTGAATTGCAGTGCAATTCCAGGGGAGAGATCGATAATGGTACATTCGATGATCTTCCCCGCCAATACGATGGGTATCATGGAGGCGACGATTGAGAATTTGGCCAGGGAGGCCAGAATGGTCCACAGCTCCCTTAGGTTCCTTCGCCTTTCTCCGGTAAGAAGAATGAAAAGAGCTGCAAGGACAGAAACCGAAATGGCCAGGAGTGGCCGTGTGGAGGACACGACTTCCACGCATCAATCCCCAATCGTTCAAAGGCCTGCTGGAACGGCGAATTGAATTATGATAGAGACGATCTTTCCACTCAAGATCCCCAGTAAAAGTATCCCCGCTGTTGTGATAAGGATGGGAATAAGCATGCTGAGAGGGGCCTCATCTATGGCAATTTCCCCATGCTCCCCTCCATTATGGGCATAATCAGCAGGCTCGAAGTATATATTCTCTATGACCCTGAAGAAAAGTATGGCACTGATCAGGCTACCTATGAGCAGAATTGCCACAAAGAGCCACCGGTTAGCATCGATTGCCCCTAAAACGAGGTACCATTTACTGAAGAATCCACAGGTGGGTGGTATTCCTATGACGGAAAGGGCGGCTACCGTAAAGGCAGCCATGGTAATGGGCATCTTCCTATGAAGGCACTTGAATTGATGGATATTTCGCAGCCCTCCTTTATACATAATTGCTCCGACCACCAAAAAGAGACATGCCATCATCAGTGCATCATTGAGGATATGAAGGATGGCCCCTGTAAGACCAGCCTTGTTAGCGAGCCCCACACCCAACGCGATGTACCCTACCTCGGCAATGAGAACGTAGGCGAGCATCCTCTTCAGATCGGTCTGACCCAGTGCCAGTATGCAGCCGAAAAGAATAGCCATGGCAGCCACCCAGCAAAGAATGGTCGTTGCCGGGATCAATTCCATAGAGAAATTGGGCCCAAATACCGTAAAGATAATCCTTATCATCACGTATGCCCCCACCTTGGTCATCAAGGGAGCAACCAGGGCACTTACCGCTGAAGGGGCATAGGTATAGGCATCTGGGAGCCATACGTGCATAGGAAAGAGCGCCATCTTTAAGCCAACTCCCACGATAAAGAAGGCAAAGGCCATCAGGACTACCTTAGAATGATATAAATCGGGCAATATCTTGGATAAGTCCGCCATATTAAGCGAGCCAGTAGTTACATAGAGGTATCCCACGCCCAGTAAATAGAAGCAGGCGCCGATGGTCCCATAGATCATATAGTTAAAACTGGCAAATGGGGCCCCATCCTCTCCTATAGCGATAAGGGCATAGCCGGCCAGAGACGCAATCTCTAAAAATACATAGAGATTAAACATATCACCGGTGACCACTATCCCCAAAAGACCTGTCACTTGTAAGAGAAAAAGGCAATAGAAGTAAACAATCTTCTCAGGCAATTCTCGTTCAACGCTTCTCCTTGATGATATGGCTATGATAAGGCTGATAACTGAAACGATAATGGCTACGAAGGCATTGAGATGGTCTATAACATATTCAATGCCCCAAGGTGGGTCCCAATTTCCCAGGTAATAGTGAATGGTCCCCTGCTCTACAACCATATGTAAAATGAAAATGGATGAAAGCACGGAGATGGAGAGTGCCACGATAACCAGAGGATAGCAAAGACCCCTTCTCCACCATCCAATAATGGGAATGAAAAAGGCGGATATTAAAGGAACAACGATGATCAGGATGGGAAATGGTGAAGTTGTCACTTTCGAAGCTCTAGAATTTCATCTTCTTCCAAGGTCCTATATCTTCTATAAATCATTATTATGAGGGCCAAGGCCACTCCAAAGGTGCTTACCATAACCACTATGGTGGTGAGCATGAGTACATGGGGCAGAGGATTCGCGTAGTGGGCGGCATGGATGGCTTGCATTGCCTCCCCATGTCCATGTTCCACAATTGGTATGGTTGCCCCTCTCTTGGCCCCCGTGGAGATGAAGTAGAGTATTATGGCCGTTTGAAATATATTCATCCCCACAAGCTTCTTTACCAGGTTTCTCTTGCCTATCATGGCGTAGAAACCTATCATCATAAGAACTATGTAAATCCAGTAGTTGTATTTGCTCAGAATTAATTCCACCTTACTGCAAACCCTCCTCGTGCTCGCCACTTGAGACGAGGTTAAGGAATAGGGAAATCATCACGGCCATTACCGTAATCCCCACGCCGATCTCTATGCCCAATATCCCCATTGACCGGGCATCTATGGGATTTACCGGCAGAATATGGTGAAGCCTGCTATAATTCAGATAATTTCCACCCAATACCAAGCATATTATTCCGATTCCCGAATATATAATCAGACCTAAACTACAAAACATGGTATCCAATTTCTCGCTCATCCGCCTCTTTGCTTCTTTTATATCATAGGCCACGCAGAAGAGAATGAAGCTAGCCCCCAAGATCACCCCCCCCTGGAATCCCCCTCCTGGGCTGTGGTGTCCGTGGGCAATCACATAGAGGCCATAGAGCTGAATAAATGGTAGAAGGATCCTGCAAACGGTCTGTATGATCACATCTTCAAAGTGGGCTATCACTTTCGGGGCCTTCTTATGAGTAGTATGCATGCCATTGCAGCGGTGAAGATTATCACAGTCTCTCCTAAGGTATCGTAACCCCTATAGTCGGCAAGAACTGAAGTTACCATGTTGGGCACCGCTGTTTCCTCCATGGCCTTTTCAATATACCTGGGTGAGACATGAATGCTGGCGGGGGAATGGGGATCACTCCAATCAGGCATATCTACCGTTCCATAGAGAAGGAGTGCTCCAGTTGCACATACTGCTAAGAGTGCTAAAAGCTTCAATCCTTTGTCCTCCTGGTAGTTTGAAATACTGCTGCAATGAAGAAAACGGTACTAATCCCAGCCCCTACCGATGCCTCGGTAAAGGCAACATCCACTGAGCCCATCTCTGCCCAGAGTAGGCACATAAAGAAACTGTACGCACCAAAGATGATGGCCGAGCTTAAGAGATCCTTTACCGTGATAGAGGCAACAGCACAGACTATCACGAAGACAAGGAGTATAAGGTCAAGCTGCCAGATCACATTATTTCCTCCTCACTTGCGTATCTATTACGGATTTCCCATCCTTGGTCCACGGTTTAACTCCAGAATCAAATGCCCCCCTCAGTATGGCGTGGGTTCCTGTGGGACTGGTGAGGAACACCAAAACGGCAATTAAGAGTATCTTTAGGCTGATCAATGAAAATCCGTTATAAAGAGCCATGCCTGTAAGGGAGAAAAGGGCCCCCAGGGTGTCACATTTTCCAGTGGCGTGCATCCTGGTGTAAAAGTCAGGGAAACGCAGAAAGCCGATGGTTCCCGAAAAAAAGAAGAAGGTTCCAGCTAAGATAAAGAGTATTGATACGATGTACACTAAAGAACCCCCTTTCTTTGAAGATATTTTGCCGCCGCCAGGGTGACGATAAAATTGAGCAAGGCATACACCAAGGAGATATCGATAAACATCTCTATTCTCCTATAAATAAAGCCCATTAAGGCTAGAATAATCAGGGTCTTGGTTCCAATGACGTTAGCACCAATCAACCTGTTGAAGAGAGTTGGTCCAAATACCACCCTATAAAGGCAGAGTAAAACGAAAAGGCCCAATATCAGGCTGTTTATGAGAAAGAACCCTTCCAACTCAATCTTCCCCATGATCTTCCATAAATACGTGGGCTACCTTATCTTCCATCTGGCCGGTCAATAGACCCTCTGCAACCTTCTTGTCTATTGTATGCACGTAAAAATACCCCTCTTCGATCAATACCGTGATGGTACCAGGAGTCAGGGTAATTGAGTTGCCAAAAGTGAACAGGGAAGGATCCTTCTTCAGTTTTGTTTTAAATCTAATGATATGGGGGTCTATGAGCATGGACATCCTTGGGTGGAGTGCCAAATAGGTTACATAAATACCAGCAAGGATGATCTGGTAAATAAGCCATGGTAGATATTTAACAAAGCGGATGAATTGGGTATGCACATTTTTGGCCTTTGTTTCCTTAAAGAGGAGATCATGGGAAGCATAAGCCACTATTGCACAGGAAATAATCCCTAAGGACAAATGAAAATAGTCAAAACGCCCCGAGAGTATTATCCAGAAGATATATAAGATTATGAAAGTACCTGAAAAACCCATAGTAACGCAAAAAAACATCAATAATGATGATCAGGCAGTCAAGCGGTCACATCACAAGTATTAAACCGAAGAGACAATGAAGTTCCCTCCACCGCTCACTTGGCTGACTCAGTTCCCGTTGACGTGAATTCCCCCCCTGATATTTCCTTCAACTTTACCTTAGCCTCATCCGAAAACTCGCTATCGGGATAATTTCCAACCAAGTCCGTGAAAACCCGTCTCGCCAAAT
>JABXJZ010000070.1 GCA_013375335.1 Desulfobacterales bacterium | reverse complement strand
AGGTTGATAGGATCGAGGGCATCCCTCCCGCCATTGCAATCGATAACAAAGCGTCTGTCCGCACCTCTCGATCAACTGTTGGCACCATGACGGAGATCACCGACTATGTAAAGCTGCTCTACACACGCCTGGGGCAGCTCCATTGCGAGAAATGCGGAAAGCCGGTGGTCCCAGAGAGCCCTGAACACGTGTGGGAGGTCCTGAAGGATATTCCCGATAAAACTGAGATGGTGATCACCTTTCCGTTTTCTCTGAAGTCTGATTCCCATGAGCAGGTGAGAAGGGAATTGGGGAGAATAGGCCTTGACCGCTTCTTCATTGACGGTCAGATTAGGCCAATTGAGGAATGGAAACCAGGAGATGGAGAAATCCACATCGTGCTAGATCGCCTGCCGGTGAGACGATCTGACAGGAAGCGAATATTTGACTCCCTGGAGCAGGCCTTCCGTTTTGGAGGTGGCCAGCTGGATCTGTGGATAAAACCAGAGGGGCATCTCTCCTTCAGCAATAGGCTCGAGTGTGCAGAGTGCAAGATAGTTTATAAGAGGCCAATTCCAAACCTCTTCTCATTTAACAGCCCCATAGGAGCATGTGAGACATGCAGGGGCTTTGGGAGGATCATCGATATCGACCTTGACCTCGTCATCCCCGATAGATCCCTTTCCCTTGACGAAGGTGCCATTAAACCATGGGGTGACTGGAGTAAAGGCCATATGGAATTTGAGGATCTCTTGGACTTCTGTCAGGACAACGACATCCCCACTGACATCCCCTTTGATGATCTCACAGAGGCCCAAAAAGAGCTCATTTTCGAGGGTAATGAGGAATTCTACGGGGTGAGGGGGTTTTTCAGGTGGCTTGAGACCAAGAAATACAAGATGCATGTGCGGGTTTTTCTCTCCCGCTATCGAACCTATACGGTCTGCCCTGATTGTCATGGGACGAGGTTTATCAAAGAGGCCCTGCTCTACTATATTGAGGGGCTCAACATCGGCCAGGTATATTCTCTATCTATTGATCATGCGAGTAAGTTTTTTGAATCGGTTGATGTGCCGTCACGAGATGATGCCAGTGCCCTGATCCTGGATGAGATTAAGGGCAGGCTCACATACCTCCTCGATGTGGGGCTGGGTTATCTGACCCTTGATCGTCAGTCCAGGACCCTTTCGAGTGGTGAGCTCCAGAGGGTAGCCCTCACGTCAGCCCTTGGCTCCTCCCTCGTTAACAGCCTCTATATCCTGGATGAACCCAGCGTTGGCCTCCACCCAAGGGATAATAATAGGCTCATCAATATCATGAAGAGACTCAGGGACATCCAGAACACCGTTATCGTAGTTGAACACGATCCGGAGATTATCGGCGAGAGCGATTTTATGCTTGATCTGGGGCCGGGGGCTGGGGATCACGGCGGAGAGATCATGTACTTTGGGCCAACTGCCACTGTAAATGGCTCGATTACCGGCCAGTACCTCACAGGACAAAGGTGCATCCCCATTCCCCACAGGAGGAGAAGACCCTCAAAGGGTTCATGGCTGATTATTGAGGGCGCCAAGGAGCACAACCTTAAAAATATCGATGTGGGGATTCCACTCGGGCTCTTTGTGTGCCTGACTGGCGTTTCCGGCTCGGGGAAATCTACCCTTGCCGAGGAGATCCTCTATAAGGCGATAAAAAAGGCTAAATCTGACCCCCAGGGCATGCCTGGTCGCCACCGCGCAGTAAGGGGCTTAGAGCAAATTGCCGATGTGGTGATGATTGATCAAAAACCCATTGGCAGGACCCCAAGGGCCAACCCCCTCACCTATGTCAATGCCATGGATCCCATCAGACGACTCTTGGCAAGCTCCTATAAGGCTATTTCAAAGGGTCTTGGCCCAGGTTATTTCTCCTTCAATGTTGCCGGAGGCAGGTGCGAGACCTGCAAGGGGCAGGGCAGTGAGAAGGTGGAGATGCAGTTCCTGTCAGATATCTTTACTACCTGCCCGGAATGCCAGGGAAGACGGTTCAAGAAAGAGACCCTGGAAATCACCTATAAGGATAAGAACCTGCATGAAATCCTCTGTATGACAGTTGACCAGGCCCTCACATTTTTTGAGGACCAATCGAAGATAAGAATCTCCCTAAAATCCTTAGCCGACGTGGGGCTTGGGTATATGCAGCTTGGCCAACCAATAAATACCCTTTCGGGGGGAGAGGCCCAGAGGCTTAAGCTCTCGCGTTATCTGAAAGCCTCTGATCGGGGACCAATACTCTTTATTCTCGATGAGCCCACAACTGGCCTTCATTTTGCCGATATAGAAAGGCTCATTTCCATCCTCCAAAGGCTTGTAGATAAGGGCAATACAGTGCTTGTTATTGAACACAACATGGATGTGGTCAAGAATGCAGACTGGGTAATCGATCTGGGTCCTGAAGGAGGCGAAGCAGGCGGCCAGGTTGTTATAGCGGAATGTCCAGAGGAAATAGCCGGGCATCCTGATTCCCACACCGGGAGATTTCTCAAGAAGTATCTCAGTGCTACGGGAGGAACTAGACTAGATAGGATGCCCGATAGAACTGCATCCAAACCTATCATAAGTTTACCAGGGGCCATCGCCATAACAGGTGCCAGGGAGCATAACCTCAAAGACCTCAGTCTTTCCATTCCACGGCAGCAACTTGTGGTGCTGACGGGTGTTTCCGGCTCGGGAAAATCTACCCTTGCCTTTGATATCCTCTTTGCCGAAGGTCAACGGAGATACCTGGAAAGCCTCGCTCCCTATGCCCGACAGTATGTGAAGATCCTTGAGAGACCGGACATAGATGTGGTCTCGGGTCTCCCGCCTACAGTGGCCATTCAGCAGAGGATTTACTATGCCAGTCCGAGGAGTACGGTGGCAACCCTCACGGAGATCTATCATTTCTTGAGACTCCTCTTTTGTAAACTCGGGACGCAGCAGTGTCCGGCCTGTGGCCAGCAGATGGTAGCCCAATCAAAGGAGGCAATCTTAGAAAGAATTAGGGACAATTATAGTGGAAAAAGGGCAACTATCCTGGTCTCGGTTGTGGCTGGGCGCAAGGGCTTTCATAGAGATTCACTCGCCCAGGCCATGCGCAGGGGCTATAGGGAGGCCAGGATCGACGGCAAGCTCGTTAGACTGAAGGAAGATATGTCCTTGAGCAGATACCGTGAGCATACCATTGAACTTGTCATTGGCGAAATTCCGAGCCCGGACCTTGAGGAGCTGGTAAGCCAGGCCCTCTCGGAAGGTAGTGGGACTTTTACACTCTTGGATCAGTACGGGCACGAGGAGATCTACTCTCTCAAGAAGGTTTGTCCCTCATGCGGCATTGGCGCAAGGGAGCTTGACCCGAGGCTTTTCTCTTTCAACAGCAAGCATGGTGCCTGCCCCATATGCGAAGGACTGGGCACTCTAGGCGATAATGGAGATGGCGGTCCCATCTGCCACAAATGCGGTGCAAGCAGGTTGAAACCTGAGGCCCTGGCCGTAAAGGTTAAGGGCTACTCCATCTGGGACCTGGTTGGGCATCCGGCTGACAAGCTCCAGGAAATCCTCACGGGGTTTTCCTTTACCAACCAGGAGGCCTTGATAGCTAGGCCTATTATCGATGAGATACTCGCGAGACTCTCATTTATGAATCGACTCGGCGTATCATATCTATCCCTCAGTAGAAGCGGGGAAACGCTCTCTGGTGGAGAGGCCCAGAGGGTCCGCCTGGCAGCACAGCTTGGATCAAACCTCACGGGGGCATGCTATATTCTGGATGAGCCAACAATCGGCCTTCACGCAAGGGACAACCGAATGCTCCTCGATGCCCTTAAGGACCTCAAGGAGAGGGGAAATTCCATTTTGGTCGTGGAACATGACGAGGAGACTATCAGGGAGGCTGATCACATAATCGATCTTGGGCCCGGGGCCGGCAGAAAAGGCGGTCAGCTGGTGGCGAGTGGAAATATAGGGGACCTGAAAAGGGCTCCTGGATCTATAACGGGATTATCCCTTGCCGGATATCCTCGCAGGGTTACCTCAAGGCTTAGGCCATATAAGGCCTTTTCCCACATCAGGGTGCTTGGTGCTGTTGAGCATAACCTAAAGGAGCTAGATGTGGAATTTCCCCTGGGTACATTGATTTGCATTACAGGGGTGTCTGGCTCTGGCAAATCCACCCTCCTCAAAGATGTCCTGTATAAGGGATTACAGAACCGGTTGTTGAAGAAAGAGGGAATAACTGGCTCCTGTGAGGCTGTCGAGGGATGGGAGCCGGTAAACAGGGCCCTTGAGGTGGACCACAGCCCTATTGGCCTCACTACCCGCTCTGTGCCTATCTCATATATTGGATCTCTATCTGAGATACGAACCCTCTTTTCGATGACACCACCTGCAAGGGCAAGGGGATACCAGCCTGGCAGGTTTTCATTTAACGTGCCTGGAGGCAGATGCGAGGCCTGCAAAGGCCATGGTTCAATTAAGGTGGAAATGAGTTTTCTCCCGGATATATACATTAGCTGTGAGGTGTGTGGGGGCAAGAGATTCAACCAGGAGACACTGGATATTACCTACAAGGGGAAAAACATGGCGGAGGTCTTGCACCTTACCTTTGAAGAGGCAGTAGCTTTCTTTTCGGCCGTGCCAAGGATCAGGCGGGCACTCCAGGTGGTATGCGACATAGGCTTAGGATATCTTGCTCTGGGACAGCCCAGCCCCACCCTTTCCGGGGGCGAGGCCCAGAGGATCAAGATCTCTAAAGAGCTGGCGAGACCACCAAAGGGCCACACCCTCTACATCCTGGATGAGCCTACAACGGGGTTGCACATCGCTGATATCGCAACCCTTATCCGGGTATTGCAGGCCCTTGTGGACAAGGGAAACACGGTCGCGGTGATTGAACATAACATGGAGATCATAAAGGAGGCGGATTATATTATTGACCTTGGTCCAGATGGTGGCGAGAAAGGCGGTCATGTGGTAGCATGTGGCTCGCCCCTTGAGATCCTCAAAAATGGCAGGAAATCCTATACGGCAGATTATCTAAAGAGATATCTCTCACAGAGCTCACTGAGGCACAGAGTTTTTTGATCTGAATTCCTGAGAGGGGAATTCAGATCAAATTCCCATCCTGCTACCGCAGGAAAGCATTATGGAACTAAATCAACTTTCATCTCAGATTATTAGGGCTGCTATTGCAGTGCATAACGAACTGGGACCGGGGTTGTTAGAGACTGTGTATCAATCCTGCATGGTTACTGAATTGAGGGATATGGGCATAAAGGTTCAATCTGAGGTACCACTCCCTATTTTTTATCGAGAGCGGAGAGTGCATGAAGACGGATTTCGGATGGATCTATTGGTTGAAGATACGATTATTGTTGAGCTAAAGTCAGTGGAGAAAGTGCAGGACTTACATAAAAAGCAGCTTTTGACCTATTTACGTCTAGCAAAGAAGCCGCTCGGTTTATTGATAAATTTCAACGAAGTTATGCTAAGAGATGGTATTACCAGGATTATCAATGCCCCTCCAGCCGCAGGCTGATCGTTTGGCCTGATTTTTCCTTCTCAAAAAATCAGGCCAAATTCAAGAATCATCTCAGTGTTCTCTGTGAGCTCTAGCGACTGAAAGGAGCGGGCGAGATATGGCTAAGCTTTTGATCACCAACTAGCCTTTGAGTCTTGGGTCCTAGCCGTAAAATGAACAAGAGGAAACTGATCTCATTCGACTTGGATAGTACGCTTGTTGATCCCACCTACACGTCATTTGTCTGGGAATTTGGCATCCCTCAGCTCTATGCAAAAAAACACAGTATAAGCCTTCCTGAGGCCACATCCATCGTGAAGGCCGAATATGAAAGGATCGGCGACTCGGCATTAGAATGGTATGACATTGCGTACTGGTTTGAATACTTCGAGCTCCCCGGAAAATGGGAAAACCTGTTGGAGGAACACAGGGATAAAATCCGGCCATTCCCGGAGGTAAAAGAGGTGATGGTCGACCTGGCACAGCACTATGACCTTATCGTCACCTCCAATGCAGCCAGGGAATTCGTTGAAGTTGAGTTAAAGGCGGCGGAAATTGAGGGTTATTTTGTAAGGGTCTTTTCAGCTACATCGGATTTCGGGCAGGTCAAAAAGGCACCTCAATTCTACCAACACATCTGCGAGATTATGCGAAGAAATCCCGCCCATGTTATCCATGTAGGAGACCACTATGAATTCGACTATTTAGTCCCAAAAAGCCTCGGCATAGAGGCATATTATCTTGATAGAGATGGGAAAAGGCCCCAGGACAGCTTTGCTGTGACGGACCTCAGGGAGTTTGCTGGCCTGCTCAAGAATCATCAGAAACGCTGGGTCAAACGCCTGATCGGAAACGATTAAAAGGGAACATATATTCCATCACATGAAGAAACGGATCAGAATCCCGTTGGGAGCATAAGAAAGAAAAAGGGATTGGGAAGAAGGATGTTAGGCTTTTGCTTTCAAGAAAACAAGGTAAGACTTTGAAAATACTTGACAAGCTATATACTTACGCCATATTTCCCTTCAACCGTAAAATAATCCAAAATGACCTCTCTCTATGACCTGAGGCCATGGCTTAAGCTTTATCCAGATTGGGTCCCCCACGATCTGGAAATAACGCGCGACACTACTTTAGACGATTTTAGAACATCTGCTGCTCGCCGGCCAAATGCCCCTGCTCTCTATTACTTTGATCATGAGATATCCTACGGAGAAATTGACCGGCTCTCAGATAGCCTGGCGGCCGCCTTCTATGACCTTGGCCTTAGAAAGGCAGATCGAATTATCTTAGTTCTCCAGAATGTCCCCCAATTCCTCATCTCAGTTTACGCTGCATGGAAGCTTGGTGCCATCGTAGTTCCCTTGAATCCCATGTATAAGGAGAGGGAACTCACTTACTTCTGCCAGGATTCAGGAGCAAAGATCTTTTTTACGCTCGAGGAGGTTGCAAGTGATCTCGATCTATCCTTTCTAAGGGAGACCTCGATTGAGAAAGTCGTTACGACCTCTCCCTTGGATATGCTCCCTTCCCAAATGGACAGGCCGAAGCTGTTAAAAGAAACAAAGAGGATTTCCATTCCCGGCACTTTAGATATGCTTGAGATCGGA
>JABXJZ010000360.1 GCA_013375335.1 Desulfobacterales bacterium | reverse complement strand
TCCCCTTCGACCCCTGCTTGCTTCTCTTTCCTTAATTCGGATAACCTGCCCCTTTGGCTCGACCTTCGGAGTCAGGTCCTCAATCTTGCTAATCTCATAGGCAAGGATATTTCCCCGCATAGCCTGGCTGGGACACCAACCAAGAGGGTTATTTCTGCCCGTTGCCTCTGCCCACACCCAACCTGGTTGGTAATTGAGTTCAAAACTGACCGATGCCTTCCTATACCCAGGCAGGTAAACGAGAGCAGCAGCATGACCAGGAATAAGGGCTACGGCAGACCGATGACCAGCTGCTTTGTACATCGTGGCAAGAAGAATGGCATAATCTTCACAATCCCCGTACGCTCTGCCGCTTTCTATCTTTCTGGCCAACTCATCTGCATTCTGAGCGAACTCCGGATATCCGAATCGATCGATATCGTGGGTGTACCTGACACTGTCCCTTACAAATCTATATATCCTTTCTGCCCTCTCAAAGGGATCGGGAAATCTATCCAAAAACTCCTGGCCCAATCTATATGTCACACCGGCATTCCTACCCAGAGATTCAAAGGCAATTATGGGACGAAAGCCTTTTTCAGAGACTTGAAAGAATCCATCCTCCCCTTGGGGTCTCGTCCTGGAAATGTGCCAAGAATCATAGATTTCTCCTCCCTGCTGGTAAAAGGTCTCGGCAAAAAGAGATAGATCCCAGGTTAAGGGAAGAATGAGACAAAGTAGAGTTAATAGAATTCTTGAGGGCCTCATTTATCTAAAGCGACATAGTCAGGGCAGAATGCAATATGATCCCTAAAAAGACAAAATACCCAAATACGTAAATGCCCACAGCGGCGGAGTCATCTTTGATGCTTAAGAATGGAATCCTCGGGGTCAACTTATTAAGTATATCAAATAAGGCTATCCCCGCCAACAGGCTGGCGAAAAAACATATGCTCACCAATCCCAGTCTTCTCAGGTCTATTAAGCTATCGATTAATGCCCCCCCGATGGCCATTGGCGCGGTGCAGTTACCGTGAATTATCAAGCCGATAAAGATCATAAATCCGGCAATAAAGAGTCCGACGGAGACGGGATTTTCCCCTATCTTCTCCCTCTGATGGATATGGGGGGTCAAGACATCCAGTACCCTTATCCCCAGCCACCCTAGGATGGTGCATAGAAAAGTTACTATTACCATTCTCCCCACCCACACCAGTACCAATAGGTAAAACGGAATCGATGGACCAACTTGCATCTCATTTCCTCCTCTAATGATAAGGTTAATTGAAATGTTGAGCTGTTACCTTATGCTAGAAAGGGAGCACTGCCAGATTGATTGACCTTATAAATGACGGAGATCCCCCGTGCGGCAATTCGAGACAGGAGCCGCCTTTCAGTTCCCTCTTCATTGGGACATCTTGTGCAACAGATCGCCAACCGGCTAAAAAATAACCTTCTTCCCAAGCTTAACCGTCAGGCGCTCGCTCACCTTGCTTAGAAACGCCCCGAATCCCGAGACAATTAGTTGGCTCGTATCTCCGCTTTTGACCAGCGTGAGCCCTTCCTCGATTTCGATCTCCTTTTCGTCAAATCCCCTTTCGACTGGATACCGCACCGGCTCTTCCTCACCGGTGAACAGGTTAATCTGGGCGGGGATTTGAATAGCTTCACCCTCTTTGACCTTAATTTCCGGATGAATTCTCGTCACTTTTGGTTTCATTGGCCTGATGCCTCCTGGTTATTAACCGCTTCCATTACCAAAACTACAGAAGCGAAAAATAGACCATTGCCCGTCTACTACAAACAATTGCTTGACAAACATTTGCTATCAAGTTAAACATAGAAGCATTCGTTTAACTGTTAATTAAGAGGTAAAACAAATGACTATTGTTAAAACTTCTTCCAAGGGACAGATCGTAATACCGGCTGAAATCAGGAAAAGGCTTGGAATAAAGCCTGGCCAGAAGGTTACCTTGACCATTGTGGATGATAAAGCTGTCATTAAACCACTTCCCCAAGATCCCATCAAGGCCCTGAGGGGCATCCTGAAAGGGAAGCCCTCTATGGCCGAGGCACTCCTTAATGAGAGGGGAAAGGAAATTGAACACGATGAAAAAATCACTTCTTGACTCCTTCGCGGTTCTCGCATGGATTCAAGATGAGAAGGGAGCGCAGCTTGTAGAAGATCTCCTGTATCGGGCTCAAGATGCT
>JABXJZ010000359.1 GCA_013375335.1 Desulfobacterales bacterium | reverse complement strand
GGGCAACATCCGATTTGTAGATTACCCTTGATCGGTACCCACTTCTCAAGCAGATTACGCTCAGAAACAACGGAGTCACCCTGAAAAAAGTCCGGAAACTCCAGTAATAATTTTATTGATATGCAATAATTCAGGGGATATTGAAGTTGTCAACAAAGAGGATTTGACACCAAAGCCCTTTTCCCCTATCTTGAACCAGGGAGCTAGATTCAACTCAGGGAGATCCGGATTGGATCGGGTGAGCGAGTGAGAACTGGCATGAGGCCGAAAGCGATCATCCACCTCGATATGGATGCCTTCTATGCGGCTGTCGAGGTCTTGGATAACCCCTCGTTGAAGGCAAAACCGGTTATCGTCGGCGGTTCTAAGAAAAGGGGTGTGGTCTCGTCGGCCTCTTATGAGGCCAGAGAATTCGGCGTGCATTCCGCCCAGCCCATAGCCACGGCAATGCGCCTCTGCCCCCAGGGAATCTTTCTGCCCGTGAGGATGTCCAGATACAAGGAGATCTCCGAGCAGGTATTTGATATTTTCTACCAATTCACTCCTCTGGTCGAGCCTCTTTCCGTAGACGAGGCCTTCCTTGACGTAACAGGTTCTGTGGGGCTCTTCGGCCCCCCGGAAGAGATTGCAAAGGTGATCAAAAGGGCCGTTGTCGAGGAAATCGGCATTACGGTTTCCGCGGGCGTTGCCCCGTCCAAGTTTGTGGCCAAGATCGCCTCTGATCTTGGTAAACCAGACGGACTCACAGTCGTGCCGGAGGACAAAGTAATGGCGTTCCTGGAGCCGCTCCCCATCGATAAGCTGTGGGGGGTAGGGAAGTCTACACAGAAGGCCCTTGCACTGCTTGGCGTCCGAACCATAGGCGACTTGAGCCGCCTCCCGATGGACGTTTTGGAGAGGCAATTCGGCAAGCATGGCACTCACTTGCATCTCCTCTCCCAAGGAATAGATGACCGGGATGTAGAGGTCAGCCGAGAGGTCAAGTCTATTGGCCACGAGGAGACATTTGCCGATGATCTCCTCGATATGGAAATGGTAAAAAGGGAACTTCTTTCTCTGGCCGCCAGGGTTTCACGGCGCTTGCGAAGCGACGGAGTTGGGGGCAAGACGGTCACCTTGAAGGTCAAATACAATGACTTTGTGCAGGTAACCCGCTCCGAGACCTTTCCGGAGGCCACTGACGACGGAGGGGAGATATTCCGGCGATGCTGTGGGCTGCTTGACAAGACAGAGGTGGGCAAAAGGCCGGCGAGGCTCCTAGGGATTTCCGTTTCTCACCTGTGCGATCAAGGAGGGGAGAGACAGCTTTCCCTCTTTCAGACGGGATTCACCGCTCCGAGAAGAAAGAAGCTCAACCTCGCACTGGATAAAATTTCGGAAAAATACGGCGAAGACGGAATACTTCCTGGGACGCTTCTTAAAAAATAAAGCAGCTATGCGATAAATCGTTGAAGGAAGGGAGGGGAGATGACGATTGCAATGCGCAGCGCGATGGCACTCCAGGGCTGCCGTACTACCAGCATCTACTGTCGTCTTGCCTGTCCAGCAGGTAAACGTATGAAACCTGAGAACCGTGTGTATTTCAGTTCGCACGAAGAGGCCAGGGCCAGCGGCTACCGTGCGTGTAAGGTCTGCAAGCCCGATGGTCAAGACGTTGAGCCCGAGACCTTCTTCGTATCATCCTACGACAGCCCTCTCGGTACCTACACGCTTGTTAGTTCTCATATGGGAGTGATCTGCATGGAGCCCGCCGAAGAGGCCGGGACATGCCTCATCCGATGGAAACGCGATGGTATATGTCTGCAAAGGGGCGGCGGGTATAACTCTGCTCTTGCACGCGAGATTGACGCATATTTTGCCGGCAAGCTTCGTCAGTTCACCGTGCCCCTTGACCTCAGGGGTACGGTGTTCCAACTTCAGGTTTGGGAGGTGCTTTGCAGCATTCCCTACGGGGTGACGCGCTCCTACCGTGAGGTAGCTCAGGCCTTGGGCAATCCCAAGGCCACCAGGGCTGTGGGCCAAGCGATAGGCAGCAATCCCGTCTCAATAGTGGTGCCATGCCACCGGGTCATCGGTTCTGACGGCCGGCTTACTGGCTATGGGGGCGGCCTGAACAGAAAAAAAGCCCTGCTAAACCTAGAAGCAGCCGCCCTGCCTAGCGTTGCTGTTTAGGTATGCAAGTGGATTTCGGTACA
>JABXJZ010000358.1 GCA_013375335.1 Desulfobacterales bacterium | reverse complement strand
GGATCATCTACAAGCCCCTGGACATCGAAAAGGTGGTTGCTCTTATTGAAGAGGTTAGGGAGGCCAAGCGGGGGGCGTTCGTATTGGTGGTTGACGATCATCCAGAGACCTGTATTACCCTCAGAAATATACTCATCAAGAAGAACTACGAGGTGGGCATCGCCCATACTGGGGAAGAGGCCATCACCATGGCGCAGGAAAGAGCCTATGACATCATCTTCATCGATATGAAGTTGCCGACAATAAATGGTCTGGAGACTTATTTAGCCATCAAAGAGAATAATCCGGAAGCGGTGGTTATCATGATGACGGCCTACCGCCAGGAGATGGCCGAGCTGGTCGAAGAGGCCCTAAACAATTCTGCCTACGCTTGCCTTTACAAGCCATTTAACATGGAAGAGGCCCTCCGGCTGGTTAATGAGGTCTGGAAGAGGAAACAAAAGGCAGGATGAATGAGAAAACCAGAAAGAAGGAAGAAGAGATGACCGAGAAAGAAAGCATCCTAATCGTTGACGATGATGAGAGCACCCTTAAAACCATGGCGCTCATATTTGACAAGAAGGGCTATGAGACGGAGACAGCGGTAACGGGCCGAGAGGCTATAGAGCGGGCACGCGAGAGGTTCTTCAATCTGGTTTTCCTGGACATCAAGCTGTCCGACATGGAAGGGGTAGAGCTACTGGCACCTTTTAAGGAAATGCATCCTGACATGGTGGTGATAATAATCACCGGCTATGCCTCTCTGGAAACTGCGGTGCGGGCCCTTAACGAAGGGGCGGCGGCCTATATAACCAAGCCCCTGAACATGGATGAGGTGTTGGTTACAGTCAGGGAGGGCCTTGAAAAACAGCGTCTGGTGAGGGAGAACCGGACGCTGTACCAGGAGGCTCAGCGAGAATTGGTCGAGCGCAAGCGGGCGGAGGAGGAGTTGAAAAAGTCAGAGAAGAGGTATAGGAGCCTGGTGGAGGATATCAATGACGGATATTTCATTATACAAAATGGGAAATTTGTCTATGTCAACAAGGCCTTTGCCAATCTTTTGGGGTACACGAAGAAAATAATTCTGAGGAGGGAATTTTCAAGGTTTTTGCCTCAAAAATATTTGGAGGGGCTATCGAAGGATGATCTGAAAAGAGAGCAGGATCGGGAGCATGAGTTCGAGATCTCGAGCAAAGATGGGGGAGATCTGGTGCTAGAGATTCGCTCGAGGGTAGTTGATTATGATGGTAGGTCGGCGATCGCAGGAATCTGTAAAGACATAACCGAGAGAAAAAGGACTGAAATGGCCCTAAGAGAAAAGGTTAGGGAATTGGAGAGATGGTATGAGCTCACCGTAGATAGGGAAGTCAAAATGACCCGACTGAAGAAGAGGATTCAAGAGCTGGAGTCCAAATTGAAACTCATGAGGGAAATTCAAAGCCATTGATGCTGACCGGAAATATGAAGGAAGAGTTTGGTGCTAGAAAAAGGGGAGGCAGGTGAAATATGGATATTTTAATTGGGGATATTAACTCTCCACGGGTTATCGTCATGCTTTAACCGATCGAACATGGAAACTTCCTTCTCGATTTCCGCTAAAAGACTATCGGATCTACCTCGGATTACAGATACCATTAATGTCCAGCCATAGATGGGAGTTGAGGTTTCGACTAGGACTCTTTCCAGGCGCCCTAAGAAGTTGCGATAATCTTGATCACCTTTGAAAATAGGCTTGCGCTCTATACCCCTTAGGATAATCTGATGGAGTGCACCAGGAGCATCTATGCGTGTCTTTCGAGGCATAACTTCCGAATGCCAACACCTGGATCAAATGTCAATATTCCACGAGCGTCCGCCAATTTACATTTTATTCTCCGGTTGCATTTCTATTTGTTATTCAACTCCTTTGATAATTTATACTGCACGCTGTCCACCAGGGCTTGCCAGCTCGCTTCAATGATATTTTCAGAGACGCCGATCGTAGACCAAATTTCTTTGGAGTCTCTAGATTCGATCTGAACGCGCACTTTGGCGGCTGTTCCTTCGCTCCCTTCAATTACCCGGACTTTAAAATCCACCAATCCCATTTCGCGAATTTGGGGAAAGAATTTATCCAGAGCCTTGCGCAGAGCATTATCCAGGGCGTTTACGGGACCGTCACCTTCGGCCGCCGTGATTTCATGCTCGTCGCCGACCGAAATTTTAATGGTGGCCTGGGAACTG
>JABXJZ010000069.1 GCA_013375335.1 Desulfobacterales bacterium | reverse complement strand
ATGGCCGTGCTGGAAAACGGGAAATGGTCTGGCGCTGCGGTAAAGGGCGGGCTTCTGGCTGTCATCTTCGATGCCCACAGCAGAGGGCTTGCTCAGGGACTTCTCGAAGAAATTATGGAGGCCCCTTCTCAACAATAATCGTGGATATATGGAAAAAGGTAAGAAGATAATCACACGGCGAGATTTTATTCGTGCTGGCTCATGTGTTGCTATGGGAAGCCTCATGGGGCTCCCGCTGCTGGCCCATTCATCCCTGAAAAGGCCCGCGAAGAGCCGCGTGGTTCTAGTCCGGAATCGAAAGGCCCTCGACAACAATGGTTCTCCCAGGCCCGATGTCTTGCAGGACATGCTGGACCAGGCGGTAACTACCCTCCTTGACGCAACTGATCCCGTGTCGGCGTGGAAGCAACTGGTTGGGCCCACAGATATCGTTGGCATTAAGAGTAACGTCTGGTATCATCTCCCTACCCCGAGGCCGCTTGAGAGTGCCATCTGTAAGCGCCTTCTGGATGCGGGCGTCAGTAAAGAAAATGTGAGTGCTGATGATCGGGGAGTGCGTAAGAACCCTGTGTTCAATCATTCCACAGCCCTCATCAACGTCCGCCCTATGAGAACCCACCACTGGTCAGGCCTTGGCACGCTCCTCAAGAACTACATCATGTTCGTGCGTTGGCCTTTTAGGTACCACGGCAATGCCTGCGAGGACCTGGGCGCCATCTGGCACCTGCCTCGGGTCAAGGGCAAGACCCGCCTTAATATTCTGGTGATGTTGACCCCGCTGTTTCATGGCATCGGGCCCCATCACTTCAGCAGACGCCACACGTGGCACTACTCGGGTCTCATCGTGAGCACCGATCCGGTGGCTGCCGACGCCACGGGAGCTCGGATCATACAGGCCAAACGGGATACCTTCTTCGGCAAGGAGAGCCCCATCAGTCCCCCTCCCCACCACATTGCCAAAGCAGACACCCGCTTCGGGCTGGGAAATAGCCATCCCGACCTGATCCAACTTGTCAAGCTGGGGTGGGAAAGGGATGCGTTGATCTAGCTTCAGGGGATTTGGCTGATCTTATCTTTCAACTCCCGCCAAGTACGCTGCAATTTTGCTTCATTGCAAGGAACCCGGGTATATTTGGGGAGCTTTCTTGTCAAGATTCATGTTTAGTAGAAACATTTTGTTACGTAGTTAGACTGACAAGTCGTTGGCAGAGGCACTAGATATTGTATCTCCTGCTTTTGCGTGTCGACTAAATTGTGGTTTCGCCATCATTCGGGCCTCCCCGTCTCTCGTCGTCCCGATACACGGATCAAATCTAGTTAATCGTAGCACAGAAATTTTAATTTTTTTCTTGACAAGGCGAATTTTTTCCTACAGAGTGTCATAAAGTGGTATAAAGTGGGACAAATTGATGGGAAATACTCCAGCGGATTTGTTCGAGGGTAGATCGAGGCATACACTTGATGAAAAGGGAAGATTGGCGATCCCTGCTCGGTTCAAGGAGATTCTAAAAAAAAGGGGTGATTCATCCCTTGTCGTTACCAATCTCAGCACCTGTTTGGTGGCCTTCGCCAGGGATGACTGGCAGAGGATAAAGGAAAAGGCTGTTGAGTTGCCCCTCTTTGATGCTGCGGCGAACACCTATATCCGCTATTTTATCTCCGGTGCCGTAGAGTGTCCACTAAGACAGGGGCGGATCCTGATTTCTCCAGATCTGAGGGAATTGGCTGGATTAAGCAAAGAAGTGGTGTTGGTCGGCCATCTCATCAGGTTTGAGATCTGGGATAGGGCCAGATGGGAGGAGGAGTTTGAGAGAGCCAAGGAGGCTTTTCCAAGGATCAGTCAATCCCTTACTGATCTCGGAATTTGACAGGGGGAGACGATGATCATCGCTCATCAACCGGTAATGGTTGATGAGGTTATTGCATATTTGGTTACGACACCTGAGGGGATATACGTTGACGGCACGGTTGGTACTGGTGGGCATAGCCTGGAGATCTGTAAAAGGATAGCTCCCAAGGGAAGGTTGATTTGCTTGGACATCGATAGTGCATCACTACAATTAGCCAGGAAAAGGCTTGCTCTTTTTGGTGACAGGGTCAAGATAATCAAGGAAAGCTACGCTGAATTAGATAAGGTGCTGAAAGGAATTGGCGTTGAGAGGGTAAACGGCATTTTTCTAGATCTTGGTATGTCATCATATCAGCTTGAGTCATCGGGTAGAGGTTTCAGTTTTATGAAGGATGAACCTCTGGATATGAGAATGGACCAAGAAAGGACCGGGACTGCCAGCAGATTAGTTAACACCATTTCCATGGAAAGGTTGCGGGGACTTCTCTGGGATTATGCCGAGGAAAGATGGGCTAAATTGATTGCCCGGGCCGTTGTAGAGGAAAGGCGAAAGGCGCCTATAAGTTCAAGCCTGCGATTAGCAAGGCTTGTTGAAACTACGATTCCCCGCAGACATCATCCTCGGAAAAGACATCCAGCTACCAAGACGTTTCAGGCCATCAGGATAGCTGTCAATAGAGAGCTCCAGAATATAGCTGAATTCTTGGAGAAGGCACCTCTCCTGCTTGTCAATGGGGGGAGGTTAGCGGTGATATCGTATCATTCATTGGAGGATAGGCTCGTTAAACAGGCCTTCCGCCGCTGGGAGAGAGAGGAGGGCACCAGACCTCCACTCATGAGGGCCTTGGAGAAAAAGGGGCTTAAGCCGAGTCAGGCAGAGATGGATCGCAACCCACGATCCAGAAGCGCTATCATGAGGGTAGCGGAAAGGGATTAACGTGAAGGGAAGAAAACAGGGCTCTTTAAGGCTATTCCAGTTTCTCGTGATCATTTTTTTTCTATTTTTGTTAGCGGGGATTTCTCATGTCTGGGTGAATTTTAAGAGGACCCAGATGGGCTATACACTGAGCCAGTTAAAGAAGGAGATATCGCAACTCGAGGACCGCAACCGAAAGTTGATGTTAGAGATAGCCTTTCTAAAATCCCCTGAGAACTTGGAAAAGAGGGCACTCAAGGAATTCGGCCTAATACACCCCCTGCCTCACCAGGTAATCTACTTGCCATGAGGACCAAGTATAAGAAGTGGATAAAGATGAGGATCTATGTAACGGGGACCTGTTTTCTCCTTGTTTTCGGCGTCGTCTTCTTAAGGGCATATCAACTTCAGATCCTTGAAGGGGATCGGCTTTCATCTCTGGCAAGGGAAGGCTATACGGGAAAGCGCACCCTTACTACCCAAAGAGGGGCCATTTTCGACAGGAATGGGAATGTGTTGGCCTTGAGTATTGAGGTAGGTTCTATATACGGCTATCCAAAACGGATAAAGGATACGCCCAGGGCAGCAACCCTTCTTGCCAGCGCCCTTGACATGGATCGAATGGATGTACTGAAAAAACTTCGTAGTCCTCGTTCCTTTGCGTGGATAAAGAGAAAGGCAACTCCGGAGGAGATTAAAAGGGTTAGAGAACTTGACCTCACCGGCATTGGCTTTACCAAGGAGAACAGGCGCTACTATCCCTGCATAGAAACAGGTGCTCATGTTATAGGATTTGCAAGCCAGGATAATAACGGCCTTGAGGGCATAGAGTTACAATACAATGGGTATTTGGAGGCACAGAAAATAAGGTTCAAGAGGATCCATGATGCCCTTGGCAGGCCTCTTGTCTTTGATGGATCAGGGAGGGATCGACAGGGTCCGTTCGATCTCATTTTAACCCTGGATAAGGAGATAAGCTATAGGGCCCAGAAGGTCCTAAGGAAGGCTGTGGAAAGATCAGGGGCAAGGAGTGGCGTCTGCATAGTAATGAGGCCCCAGACGGGTGAGATCTTGGCTATGGTAGTAGTGCCGGAATTTAACCCAAATATCTTCTGGCAGTTTCGGCCCTCTGAATGGAGGAATAGGGCAGTTACCGACTGCTTTGAACCAGGATCTACATTCAAGGCTTTTCTTTTGGCTGCTGCCATGGAGGGAGATGTAATTACCCCGGAAACAGTCCTTAACTGTGAAGATGGCCGTTACACTATTGGCAATAGGATCATAAGTGATCGTCGCCGCTACGGGATGTTGAGGGTAAGTGAAATAATCAAATTTTCCAGTAACATAGGGGCGATAAAGATAGGCCAGAGGCTTGGAGCAAGGCGGTTCCACTACTATATGAAAAGATTTGGTTTTGGTGAGCGGACAGGGATAGATTTCCCAGGTGAAACGACAGGAATTCTAAGGCCCATCGAAGCCACGAGCGTTCTTGGCCAAAATACCCTCTATTTTGGTCAGGGTATATCAGTCTCTCCCCTTCAACTTGCCGTTGCCTTTGGGGCGATAGCCAATGGCGGGCATCTCATGAGGCCCTATCTGGTAAAGTCAATCGTTGATCAGGGGAATAAGACAATAAGGGAGTTCTATCCGGTAGTCAGGAGACAGGTCATATCGCATGAGACAGCGCGGAGGGTAAGAGGGATACTTGAGGACGTGGTGGGAAGGGACGGAACTGCTCCCAAGGCTGCGATAGAGGGATATCATGTAGCGGGCAAAACGGGTACGGCACAAAAGGTCGATCCGATCAAGAAGACCTATTCGAATGAGAAATTTGTGTCCTTTTTTGCCGGCCTTGCCCCATCAGATTCACCTGCTATAGTGATTTTAGTTGCCCTTGATGAACCAAAGGGGAGGCCATCTGGGGGAATCGTCGCGGCCCCTGTTTTTCGTGAGATTGGATGCTGGACCCTCAATCACCTCAATGTAACCCCGTCACTGCAGCGAGATCCTTCGTATCCTGCAGTTAAAGGGGAAACAGTAATCCGTAATCCCGATGTGCCCGGCTCAATACCAGACCTCAGGGGACTTGGAGTAAGAGATGTACTGAGGAGGGCAAGGGGATTGGGCGTGGAGGTGGTCGTTAAGGGAAGCGGGCTGGCTGCGGAACAAAGTCCAGCACCCGGTACACCTTTAGAAAACCAGAGGCTGCTCACGGTTACATTCAGGCCACCTTGTTGATGAAGTCTATTGGGTCTGTTGAGTTCAATGGGTTAGAATTATTTGGGGTATACGGACAATTATCAAGGGTCACTATTTGATTATGAGACTTGATCACTTGCTGAGAGGGCTCGCTATCCTGAAACTCCACGGAGAGACAGATACTGAGGTCAATGGCATAACCTGCGATTCTCGGGCTGTCAAAAAGGGTTACCTGTTTGTGGCCCTCAAGGGCAGCAGTCAAGACGGACATCGGTACGTGGCTCATGCCGTTGCAAGAGGTGCCCGTGCAGTAGTGACAGAAAATGTCCAAACGGTGTTTAGCGGTGTTACTACTGTCAAGCTACCAGATACGCGGGCTGCCCTTTCCGAGCTGGCTGCCCGGTTTTATCAGTATCCTGCAAGGGGTATGAAGCTGATGGGCATCACGGGCACTAACGGGAAGACAACGACAAGTTACCTCCTGGAGTCGATATTAAAAGAGCGGGGCATTACGGTAGGGGTTATTGGGAGTATCAATTACAGGTTCAAGGGAAAATCACTCAGGGCATCGCTGACGACACCTGAATCAACTGATCTGATGGGGATTATGCGTGAGATGAGAGATGCTGGTGTGACCCATATCGTAGTGGAGGTATCATCGCACTCTCTTCATCAGGGAAGGACCAGGGGATTACAGTGGTCAAGGGCACTATTTACGAACTTTTCAAGGGACCATCTCGATTATCACGGGACAATGGAGGAGTATTTTAAGGCAAAATCCCTGCTCTTTGATTCGTTGGGAGAGGAGGGGGATAGGGACCAGGTCAGGGCAGTAATCAACATGGATGACCCAAAGGGCCGGGTATTAGAAAAGATAACAACGGTTCCTGTTGTGAGCTATGGTCTTGGAGATAATTGTCTGCTCAGGGCAACCCATATTCAGTCAAACGCCAGGGGACTGCGTTTTAGACTGGTTACCCCCTCGGGGGATATACCCATTAGCTCATCCCTTTTGGGCCAGATAAATGCGTATAACATACTGGGGGCTGCTGCCACTGCCTTTAGTCTCAACATAGACCTGGAGGTTATTGCAAGGGGCATTAGGAGGCTTGCGGATATTCCCGGCAGGCTTCAGCCTGTAAAGAACAAGAGAGGACTTTCCCTGTTTGTCGATTATGCCCACAGCCCCGATGCACTGGAAAAGGCGCTTCAGACATTGAGACCGCTTGCCAAAGGGGACTTGATTACAGTCTTCGGGTGTGGAGGCGACAGGGACAGGGGCAAGAGACCAGATATGGGCAGGGCTGCAGGGAACTACAGTGATTTGGTCGTAATTACCTCAGACAACCCGAGGGGAGAGGACCCTGCGGAGATCGCCCGGGATATTGAACGCGGCATAAAGGGATCAGGGTTAAAGAAGATCAAATTAGGTCTGCCAGCAAGAGAAAAGGGCTATGCAATTATCTTGGACAGAAGGAAGGCTATCCAGGCCGCTATCAATGCAGCCAAGGGAGAAGATATTGTTTTGATCGCTGGTAAGGGGCATGAAGACTACCAGATTGTTGGAAGCAGAAAGAGACATTTCGATGATGTAGAGGAGGCAGCCCTGGCAGCCAGTTAGAGGTGATTGGATGGGCGTAAAGTGGGGAGAGATAACTGTTGAGGAGATAGCTTCGGCACTAGGTGGGAGGCGAATATCTGGCTCGGCCGACAAATGCGTGAGAGGTCTTTCAACTGATACGAGGAAGATGGCCCCTGGCCACCTATTTCTGGCGCTCAGGGGTGAGAGATACGATGGTCATGATTTCTTGGCCGAGGCAATTAATGCCGCAGCTGCTGGCCTCATTGTGCAGTCCGAGAGGGCTATACCTGAGGAGCTGAGGGGCAACAACCTGGTTGTCATTACCGTCTCATCGACCCTCAAGGCCCTGGGTGATCTGGCCCAGTGGTGGCGAAGGCAATGGGGAGGCAGGGTCGTTGCCATAACCGGAAGCAATGGCAAGAGCACAACAAAGGAGATGGCTGCGTCGATTCTCTCTCTCAAGGCGAATACCATGAAGAGCCCTGGTAATTTCAATAACCTCATCGGCCTACCGTTGACGATCTTATCATTAGAAGGGGATCATAAGATGGCTGTCTTAGAGATGGGAATGAACAGGCCCGGTGAAATTGCAAGGCTCACCGAGATTGCCGGGCCCGATATAGGATTGATAACCAATGTTGCAAGGGCCCATTTAGAGG
>JABXJZ010000357.1 GCA_013375335.1 Desulfobacterales bacterium | reverse complement strand
AGCTTGCAAAGACAGGTTCTGCAGCCGCCTTTCTAATGGCCTTTTGCAATAGTGTTGCAGAGACTATCTATCACTGGGGTTCAGAGGACTTACGGAGGAGATTTGTCCCCCCTCTCTGTGATGGATCGAGTTATCCGGCTATGGCATTTACTGAACCAGGAACTGGATCTGATCCCACCGCGATTACCACGACTGCCCTGCCTGACGGGAATTCTTATATATTAAATGGAACAAAGAGGTTCATCACCCAGGGGCACAAGAGGGGATTCGGAGTCTTTTATGCAAAGGACGAAGATGAGAGGATTACGGCGTTTATGGTGGACAAAAGCTCTCAGGGTTACAGCTGGTCTAAACCCTGGGCCTTGATGGGTCTTGCTGGCCAAGGCCTCGTAGATGTGTTTCTGAAAGATGTCAAGGTACCAAAGGAAGGCATACTGGGCGAAAAGGGCAAGGGCTTTCATATCTTGCTCAGGTGGATTGCCGGGGAGAGGGTTCAGCAGACGGCATTTATGGTCGGTATGGGGCAGGCCTGCCTCGATGAGTCCTTAAGATATGCAAAGGAGCGCATGGTCAGGGGAAGGCCAATGACGGCTATGCAGGGATTTCAGTGGATGTTAGCCGAGATGCACACCTCAATAGAGGCCTGCAGGTGGTGGACCTATAGGGTAGCTTCCAAACAAGATGAAGGTACTGATATCCAGGTAGATTCAGCTGCGCTCAAGCTCTTTGTCGTCCCCACGATCCAGGAGGTTGCCAGAAAGGCCCTGCAGGTGCATGGCTCCTATGGCTACTGCAAGGACTATAAGATAGAAAGGCTCTATAGGACTATCGCCCACGCAGGTGTTACTGCCGGCAGTACTGAGAGTCAAAAGACAATCGTTGGCTCTGCATTGGCCCGTTCGAAAGGGAATTAAGCACACCTCAAAAGGATGAGGTGATGGATATAATTGTCTGTGTCAAGCAGGTGCCTGAGACCAGCGAAATCGGGTGGGACCCCAAGACAGGTACCCTTCTCAGGGAAGGAGCCGGGGGCATCTTGAATCCCACTGATAAGAATGCCCTTGAAGCAGCGCTTCAGCTGAGAGAAGAACATGGGGGGCACATAACTGCCCTTTCAATGGGTCCTCCGCAGGCAGAGGAGGCCCTCAGAGAGGCATTGAGCATGGGGGTCGACAGGGCAGTATTGCTGAGTGATAGTCTGCTTGCCGGTGCCGATACCCTTTCCACCTCTTATGCCCTGGGCCTTGCCGTGAAAAAGGTAGCCAGGTATGATCTCATCCTTTGTGGTAAGGAGTCATCCGATGGTATGACGGCCCAGGTAGGACCCCAGCTCGCGGAATTACTGAATCTGCCGCAATTAACCTACGCAACGGAGATTACAGCAAATCGTAATACGGTGAGGACAAAACAAAGGCTGGAGGGTGGCTTTAGGATACTGGAGACGTGCCTCCCTGCCTTAATAACTGTGGAAAGAGGGATTAATCAGCCGAGAATCCCTCCCATGGACAGTATCCTAGAGACATACAGGGACAGAGAGGTACAGGTATGGGGGGCAGACGAGCTTGGAGGCGATAAAGGCCACTTCGGCCTCAAGGGTTCTCCAACGCAGGCAAGGAGCGTTTACAGCAAACGGGTAAAAAGGGGGCAAGTTAGCATATTGCAAGGGGAACCAGATGAGGTGGCCAGAAAGCTGATTGGGATATTGAGACAAAGGGATCTGCTTCGAGGTGTACATGGCACCTGACGGTATGGGAAAATACAGAGGTGTATGGGTATCTATCGAGCGGGGAGATGGAAATCCGGCCAGGGTTTCCCTTGAATTATTGGGAGAAGGGCGCACGCTTGCAGAGGAACTCGGTGCGGATGTCACAGCAATCCTTATCGGCGAAGGAGTGTCAGCAATAGCAAAAGAGCTGATCTATTATGGGGCTGACAGGGTTATCATAGCGGATAATCCCATTGCCAAGGATTACAGGACAGAGGTCTACACGGAGATTATTGTCGAACAGGTGTTAAAGGAAACGCCTGAGATACTGCTGATTGGAGCAACCTACATGGGAAGGGACTTGGCGCCGAGGCTGTCTGCAAGATTACACACTGGATGTACGGCGGACTGCACTGAGCTCCACATTGATAAAGAAATGAGACTCCTCGTAGCCACTAAGCCTTACTTTGGCAGGAATCTCATGGCAGACATTATCTGCCCCTT
>JABXJZ010000356.1 GCA_013375335.1 Desulfobacterales bacterium | reverse complement strand
AGTGTCAACCGCAACAACTTGATTGATCTGACGACCCCGCTCTATTACGCCAGGGTTGCATCCTTCGTGCGGCAGAGCTGGGAGATGTCATCGCAGGAGGCCGAGGTTCTGGTGGAGGAGCAGGCCCAGAGCTTTGAGGAACACAAGGATTACCTCATCAAGGTGTGGGATGAGAAATCGGGGGAAATGTCGAGGTTGGGCGTCAATTGAAGCGGCGAGAGATCTGCTGATAACCTATACAAGGCGGAGTGCTTAGCGAATTCCGGCGGAAAGATGCGCTCAACGTTTTCCTCCCATCTTTTATCGTGACGCGCACGTGGTCCCCGGATGTTGTGCGATAACCGTAACGCTGGACTGGACGACGCCTGCAAAACACGGGCAGAAATTCTGGGGACGGATCCAATTATCGAAACAATCGAAGTGACCCGGATGAACAAGGGCGGCATTGAATTGAGTGTCTTTGATCGTTACGAGAGACACCGCCGGGATTTGGATACTTCTATTGGGAAACTTTCCCTCAATGGCGCAAGCATTCATATGCTCAGGGGTATAGCTACGGAGCATTACCACATCACTAAAGTGGCTGAGTTACTGGAAGGATAGGTTTCTCCCTTTTGAGTTTAAAGGAGAATTTATACAAAGTTGAGGTGCTACCTTCAGAAATAGCCTCGTGGGGAAAAAAGCCAAGGTCCCTCCACAAAAAAATGGCTCCACTGACGAAGAACTGATTCTTTCATTTCTGCGAACCCGGTCCAACAAAGTATTTGAGTTAATCTACGATAGGCATTCCTCCTTCGTTTATCGTACGTGTCTCTCCCTGACAGAAAGCGAGCAGGATGCCCAAGATCTTGCCCAAGATATATGGATAAAGGTTTATTTAAGGAAGTGCGGAGATGAGTGATGAGAAAAAGGTGGTTAAAGGAGGCTTTCGAGCAACGCTTGCCTTGATTATCTCAATCGTTGCCCTCATTCTGGCCATTATTGCCTACAATCGTACCGGCGGCCAGGCGAATCTCAATGCACAGATCAAAGATCTCCGGTCAAAAATGGAGAAGATGAAAACGGAGACCTCTGAGCGGGTGAATAAGGTCCGTCAGGAGACGGCCACTGCACTGGAAAAACTTGGTAAGGCCGTTAAGAAGGAAGAACGCAAGGAGTAATTCAAAAAAAGCCATTGATGAACTTCTAGCAAAGGCAGCCCCTGAGATCTATCCTGCTGTTCTTGCTTGTCCTGAAGAATTCATACTTCTCCGGCTGAGATTAGCTTTCAGGTGTGTACGGTTCTCTCATTGAGATGAACTCTAATCTTGAAGTTTGCAACCTTTTACATTAGGATTGAGGCAATCCTGCCTAAAATGGGATTTGAATCTGAGTTTCCATGGGGATGGGCCCATGATTAAGGCTTAGGAGGATCTTATGAAAGAGATTTTACAGGGATGGGAAACGATGGCTCGAGGGTTTGGGCTTTTAGGAGGAACGATACTGCTTGCCCTAGTTGGGCATTATTTGATTTTTAAAACGATTGAACGGGTGAGCAAACGCACCAAAACCGTTTTCGATGCTTCCTTGGTCCAACACTGTAGCCAACCAACGCGATTTATAGCTATCCTCCTTGCAGTCAGTTTTGTGCTCCCACTGCTTATGATACCGCCGACCATGCTCGATTTTGTAAAACATCTACTCAGCTTGTGCTTTATTGCATCGGTGGCATGGTTAATCATTCGAATGACCTCTGTCTTAGATGATCTCGTTCTCACCAAATACAGAATCGATATAAAAGACAACCTTCAAGCCCGAAAAATTCAAACCCAGCTCCAGATCTTCAAAAAAATAGTAATTGTTGTTGTAACCATTTTAGCCCTGGCAACCATGCTCATGACCTTTGAAAAGGTTCGCCAACTTGGCACCACCATCTTAGCTTCTGCGGGAATTATCGGTATTATCGTAGGACTGGCTGCTCAGCGAACCATTGCCACCCTCCTGGCCGGCCTTCAGATTGCCATCACTCAACCCATCCGTGTTGACGATGTCGTCATCGTGGAGAATGAGTGGGGACGAATCGAAGAGATAACCTTCACCTATGTTGTTATTCGGATTTGGGACTTACGAAGGTTGGTTCTGCCAATAACATACTTCATCGAAAAGCCGTTTCAAAACTGGACGCGGGTGACCGCCGACATACTGGGGACCGTCTTCATATATGTTGATTACACGG
>JABXJZ010000355.1 GCA_013375335.1 Desulfobacterales bacterium | reverse complement strand
TCGGTCTAGACGAGAAGCTGGTGATGACAGAGGATGCAAAGGTTCCAGGTGGAGGCATCCTCCAGCATCTCACTCCGGGGTTGGAGACGGTCGTCAGGGACTATGTGACGCTTATGATGATGATAAGTGACAACACGGCAACCGTCATGGTGGTTGACCTCGTGGGGAGGGAGAACATCAACGAGGCTATGCGTAGACTGGGACTGAAGACAAACGTCATGGTGAGCCGAGAAAGATTCCACGGGAAGGTTCGACACAGTAGGCAGGACCGAGAATCCCAGTTGATAAACATGATGACCCCTCGGGGCATGATGGCTCTACTGGAGAAGCTCTACCGAGGTGAGGCGGCCTCTCGAAGCTCTTGCGACGATATCATAGATCTTATGAAGCGGTGCTCGACGGGAGACAACAGGCTCAGGAAGTACCTGCCCCGGGACGAGGTTGAGGTGGCCGAAAAGACGGGTACTATGGCGATTCGCAAGAAGGGTGCTTCTGTAGTGGCTCACAAGCCGGGCATTGTATATGCTGCAGTGATTGATGTGGGCATAGTATTCCCGAAGGAAAGGGACCCCTACATCATCTGCGGCTTCAGTAAAGATCTCTCGGAGAACGACGACGGAGAAGAAGCCATAGCAACTGTCTCGAAGCTCGTATACGAACACTTCATATCGGAAACCTGACCCCTCTCTTTCTTATTTACATCTAAAGGAGAACCGGAAGGAGGCCTAGTCCTCCCCCGAAGGACACCTTCGTTCCTTCGGATGGAGGCGAGTGTCGATAAAAAGATGTATTTTAGCAACATTCATGCGCGCGCAATCTCTTTTTGTACCCAACTAACCATCTTGCTCGCGCGCGGGCTCATAATCGATCTTGTGCTCCCAACACCGTTGTTGACATCCCACCATTCTACTTGCGGAGTCTTTATTCCGAAACCAAGGCCTCAACCAAGGTGGTTGACCTGGACATGGACACACGGGAAGGCGGGAGACAAACTAACAGGCTGCGGGCACTGGAAAGTCTCCCTGGTTCCTTGGACATACCACACCAAGGGGGCGAAGGGTCGATTATAGTTAAGCATCCGAACGAAGCGAGAGGAGCCCGCCAGGAGTATCCCTTAGCCCAGTTTCACGGGTCCTATCGGAGTTACATAAACGCGCGTGCGCGCGCGTTTGAGCTTGGGGTGGAATTATCCAAGTCCGCTATATTGAACACTGCGCGTAAAACCTAGCCGCGCCCATACCGCTAGATGGAGAGGTCTCCTTCACTTAGTTATTTTGCGCGCGTGTATTCTCCGAGCCATTATACAGCTACCTAAACTGATGTTTAGTCCGCACTATCCGTCTTGCGGAGAGTTTATCTAATAAACTAGATTCAATTGCGCAGGAAGCGAAAAACCATGAGAAAAGGGATCGCTGAGCATATTAAACCATTGCCGTTGTGGCAGTCGCTCATCTTTTTTAGCGTACCTGCTTTATTGGCGGTTCTTTGTCAGTACTTCCTCTGGCCACTCCTCATGGGTGTCGGTGCATCTGAGGAAAACGCGTATCACATCCAGGCCTTGGTTGTGTTCGTGTCTCTGCTGACTGCATCTCTTGTGGCTTATGTGGTGGAGGGGAATTCGCTCGATTGGTCGTCTTTTAGACATCGCTTTCGTCTCTATAATATGAGTAGAAGAGTATGGAAGTGGACTTTAGGGGGACTTCTTGCACAGATCCTTCTGTCTCTGGTGGCCGAAAGTCTCGCTCTTCAGATTTTTGGCCTTCTTGACTTTCGCCCTCCTGAAATATTTCCTTCGGGTCCGATAACAAACTTCCCTCTGTTAGTATTTGTTCTTTTTATGAACATCTTCAGCGAAGAATTATGGTGGCGGGGATACATTCTCCCACGGCAGGAGCTCCAACACGGGAGATTCACCTGGTTTGTTCATGGCGTCTTATGGGCCTTCTTCCATGCTTTCAAATGGTGGAGCGTACCATTCATGTTGCTTACAACCTGGATTGTCCCTTTCATCGCGCAACGATTCAAGAACACTACGCCGGGTATCATCGTCCACCTGATGATCAATAGCATATCGATTCTATTTACGGCGATAGGCATTCTTGCGAATTGAGGTTTGGGTTTGGGTTTGGAGTTAAAATTTATCCGCGCGCGCGCAGGGTCAACGATGCCTGAATGTGGGTCCTTATCTGCGCGCGAAGGGGCATCCTCGAGAAGTTC
>JABXJZ010000068.1 GCA_013375335.1 Desulfobacterales bacterium | reverse complement strand
AAGAGTTAAAAGGGGTTGTAAAGGATCTCGGTTTCCCTTTTGATAATCCCTTGCTCACCCTTGTCACCCTCACAGGTGCGGCAATACCCTTTTTGAGAATCTGTGAAGAAGGACTTGTTAATCTAAGAGATGGAAGAACCGTGGATTTGTTTGTAAGTTAAGGGATTCTTGACTAAAATACCAGATGAGGCTATACTCACTTTCCTATATATAAGATTCCAGTGAGGGTGAAAGACTATGACCACCGACACTGAGAAAACGGTAAAGGGGGATAAGTTCGCTAAAGACGCCGCATCTGATAAGGATTCCGGCTGTGAGACTACCACCAAGCTGTCCCGTTCAACATTCGTTGCAGAGGTTCCCATCAAACTACGTGCCTGTTTGGAGATTATCGGGTTTAGTAAAGGGAAGGAAGTCGTTGAATTGGGGCAAGGAGAGGCTGTTATTGGCCGGACGCCGGGATGCACGATTCGACTTTCCTCCACCAATGTCTCCCGAAGGCACGCCCGGGTCATCTTTCGCAACGAGGAATATCACATTGAGGATCTGGGCAGCACCAACGGCACCTATGTGAACGGCATAAGAGTGGCGAAGTGCGCCTTGCGAAGCAACGATCAGATCGATGTTGGGGGCGTAAAGATGCTCTTTACTGAGGAGAGGATACTGGAGAAGATATGACCAATGCCAGTGAAGTCAAACCGCTTGTGACCTTTTGGGGGACGCGTGGCTCAATTTCCACGCCAGGACGCATTACGGAGAAATATGGTGGCAACACGTCCTGTATAACGGTCCAGTCCCAGGACACGCACATCATCCTGGATGCGGGTACTGGTATCAGGAATTTAGGCATCGAGCTTGCCGATGAGCGGAAGGAGACCGAGAACACGCCCTCCCTTCACCTATTTCTCAGTCACACCCATTGGGATCATATTCAAGGGCTGCCCTTCTTTCAACTGGCCTATCTCAAAGATGTCAAACTGACCATTTATGGAAGCCCCCAGAAAGAGGTCTTCCTTGCTGCTATCTTAAAGGGACAGATGGACTCCGAGTATTTTCCTGTCGGGATGGCGACCTTCCCCGCTGACATCAGTATCCAGGAGATATCCGAAGAGGTCATCCACGTGGGAGAGGTCACCATTGACTGGCAGGAACAGGTCTACCACCCCGGGGGCTCAGTGCGCTACCGTTTGCGTGTCAATGGGAAGAAGATCGTCTATGCCACCGATGTGGAGCTTAATCGGATTTTCCAGCTCGATCCTGGCAGTGGGGAGCATAGGGCTGCGGCCCAGGATTACCTCGAATTTGTCTCCAATGCCGACCTTCTCATCGGTGATGGCCAGTACACTGAGGAAGAGTACCTCAGCAAGGTAGGCTGGGGGCATTCCTCCATTGACCTCCTTGTCAAGACCGCGTACAAGGCCCAGGTCAAACAACTGGCGATCTTTCACCACGACCCTCAACACTCAGATACGTTTTTGGATCAACTATGGAGGAAGAACAGATCCAAATACCGTTCAGCCTATAAGAAGATGGAGGTCTTCTGGGCCAGGGAGGGTTTGACGCTGGCGATCTAATACGGAGATCTCCGCATAATCTGACGTTCCTGCCTGTCCCGCGGAATGAGAGTTTTCCCTTATGTGGCGCATCCTTGTTTCACAAGGTGGACGTACAAGAAGGGGCTACCTGTGAGGGTACTACCCGTTCTAGTGAGCCTCTGGGTCATCATAGGGAGCGTCCCCGTGGCTGCCGCTCAAAAGGGGATCACCTTCTGGACGACTGAGATTGAGAGGGACCGACTGGAGATCCAGAGGGAAATTGCCCGCGCATTCACCCACAAGACTGGAATTGGTGTCCACGTAGTCCCTGTGCAGGAAAATCTCCTGACAGAGCGGGTTACTGCTGCCTATGCAGCAAGGTCCCTTCCCGATGTACTCTTCCATCCCATCGACTTCACCCTTGGATGGCTAGAGGCAGGGATCTTGGACGATCTGTCTGCAACGGAGGTGGTGCACCACCTGGGAAAAGAGACCTTTGCACAAGGGCCTCTGAGCCTTTCGCAGTTCCGGGGTGGCTACGCTGCTGTTCCGGTGGATGGATGGGGCCAGCTCCTCCTCTACCGCAGAGACCTCTTCGCGGAAGAGGGATTGCCTGTGCCTGACCGCTGGGATCGCATCCTTAAGGCGGCCCAGGCCCTTCACAATCTACCTTCGATGTGGGGCTTCGAGGCAGCCACCGACCCTGGACAGACCTACACGCAGCAAGTCTTTGAACACTTCGCGCTTTCCAATGGAGTCAGACTGACAGATCCATCCGGAAGAGTTGACCTGGACACACCAGGGCTAGTGCAGACCCTCGAGTTCTACAGGGCTCTAACCCGCTTCAGTCCGCCTGGAAACCTCTCCTGGCTGCACACTAGGATTGATTATCTCTCCGGCCGTGCTGCCATGATCATCTGGTCTCCCTTCATCTTGGATGAGCTCTCGGGGCTTCGGAGGGATCAGCCAGTGCTTCCCGATATCGCGAAAGGGGAACAAGGATATCTGGCCAGGAATACCGGGTTCGTGAGCATCATTCACGGCCCAAGGGGGAGTGCTCAATACGGCCAGGTAAATTACTTGGGTATTACCCGAGATGCGGACAAGGGGGCAGCCAAACGGTGGGCGGAATTTCTCCTGACCGAAGGGTACCTGAAGTGGCTAGGCATGGCGGCGGAAGGTAAACTGCCGGTTCGCAAGGGCACCCGCGAACAGCCCAACTGCTTTGTTGATGGGTGGATGGAGCTTGAGTTCGGGGTAACCACCCGTGCCAAGGTCTCCCGGTTTTACGGGATGGACGTGGTAAAAACCATCCTAGGTGGGGTCGAGGATTTCGATCGCTGGGGATTTGCCAGAGGGAGAGGGGCCCTCATCTCCAAGATCTACGCAACGAAGGTTGTTCCGAAGATCCTCAAGAGATTCCTCGATGGCGAACTGAGCGCGAAGCAGGCTGCCAGGATGATGGACGAGCGGGTAAAGGCCTTGGAAAGAGGATAGAGTAGGCATAGCTGAAGTTATGACACGGCGAGTGCTCACCTTGTCAGATCAGGAGGCTCGGCTTGCCTTCTGGATGTTGTTCCCTACATTCGCGGTCGTCCTCGCCCTCGTGATCTTCCCGGTGATCTGGAATCTCTGGCTCAGTCTCAAACCGGTCTCCCTGGGGGATCTTCGAGGGGTGTCCCTCTTCAAGTTTAACCTCACCCTGGAGAATTTTCAGAAGGTATTCGGAGATCCGGACTTTGGGGCAGTTGTCCTGACCACGGTGATCTACACCGTTGCGGGGAGCGTTCTGTCTATTCTCCTGGGATTGATGGCCGCCCTCCTGGTCCATGGAGAATTCCCCGGCAGGGCCTTGCTGAGGGGGCTGTTCATTTCACCCTATATCGCCCCTGTGGTGGCCGTCGCCTTTACGTGGAGTTTTATCCTGGACCCGCAACTGGGCGTGGTAAACTGGGTGGCTGTGAACAAGGGCCTCCTGACACAGCCCATTCCGTTTCTCTCACAGCGATGGTGGGACCTGGACCTGCTGGGGGTGAAGGTGCGTGTGCCCATGGCGCTTAGTTCGGTGATCCTCTTCGAGGCGTGGCGTTACTTCCCCTTTGCCTTCCTGTTCATCCTGGCGCGGCTCCAGGCTATGCCTGATGAGCTTTACCAGGCGGCGTCAGTGGATGGGGCGAGCCCATTTCAGCGATTTACCCACATCACCCTGCCGCAGCTTTCCCCAGTTCTGTCCACCCTCTTCCTCTTCCGATTCATCTGGACCTTCAACAAGTTCGACGATATCTTCCTGCTCACGAGGGGACAGGCTGGAACCAAGGTCTTGACCATCAAGGTGTACGATTACGCCTTCGGTGAGTTTAATATCGGGGCAAGTTCAGCAGTGGCTATGATCCTCTTTGGTGTCCTGTCGGTATTCGTCCTCATCCACTTCCGCTGGATTGGGAAGGGGGCAAGCCCCTATGAATGAGGGTGTGAGGGAATGAGCCGGGAACAGTTTGAGGGGACCATTATTCGGATCCTCAGGGTCGTGGGTCTCCTCGTGTTCATCGCTCTCGTGGCCTTCCCCTTTTACTGGATGATAGTCTCCTCTTTCAAGTCCCTTGGTGAGATCCTCATGAGTCCTGGCAACCTCGGAGTGGACATCCGAAAAATCGGTTTTCGCGCCTACTATGAGGTCCTCTTTCAACACGGCTTTCTCCGATACATCTGCAATAGCGTATATGTCTCCCTCATTACCGTGGTACTCTCGGTGACCTTGGCCACTGTGGGGGGATACGCCGTTACCAGGCTCCGGTTTCGCGGCCGGGAATTTATGTCGTACAGCATCTTGCTGATCTATATGTTCCCGGCCATCGTCCTGGTAGTACCCCTTTACGTGATGTTCTCTCGGGTGGGGCTTCGGGATTCGATCAACTTGCTTATCGTCGTGTACCTAGCTCAGACCCTTCCCGTGGCCCTGTACATGCTGCGGGGCTATTTCCAGATGCTCCCCGTTGAGATCGAGCACGCTGGACTGATCGATGGGTGCACCCGCCTCGATGTAATCTGGCGCATCATCATTCCCCTCTCTGCCCCGGCCCTGGCCAGCGTTGCCCTGTACACGTTTATGATAGCTTGGAACGAGTTTCTCTTTGCCTTCATGTTCCTGGATACGCCTGAGAAATTCACCCTGTCCAGGGGGGTAGTACAACTCGCGGGGAGCGTCCATCTGTCCAAACAGTTAGTGATGGCCGCCTCTGTCATGGTGACGATCCCTATTGTGGCCCTCTTCCTATTGTTCGAACGTTACCTGGTTCGGGGCTTGACCACAGGGGCCATGAGGGGTTAGACATGGTATTATTGACCCTGAACGGGTGCATATTTTTCGGAAAGGACGCCGCGTCTGAGGTATTCTATGATCCGAGACTCATGGTTGGTGCGGGTGTCTTTCCTCCGTAGGAGGGGCTCAGGGATGAGGCCATTTACGCAGCCTCTCTTTTAATTTCTCAACCAGGCTGCCTCGCCTTAGGTAGTCGCGATAGTCTTTCTCGTGATTTTCCATTATGAATTTGAGATAGTTGATATTGTTCTCAATGGCTTCCATATATAAATCCCTGTCTGCGTTCCAGCGCGCCTTAAAATGGCAGTGTACAAACTCATTCACGTCGCTCAGCTCACTGGCAAGCCTCTTCCGGGCCTTTGCGTAGAAGCCCACGGTTTTCTTCAGGAGGTCCAGCTCATTATCAAATCCCAAGACGCCCCCCTCCCTGAATTCGTAAAATAGGAAGAGCAGCTTCTCAAGGTAGGTTCGGTCTGCCATCTGCCCCAGCAGATCAGCAGTACCCAGCATTTTACCCAGCAGTTCAATTTCCCGGGACTCAAATTGGATCTTTTTGATCTTTATGGCGAGGCTCGTGCACTTCAGGATATCGGAGTAATTTCTGAAATCCTCGTTTGGAGATCCCTTATCAGCCATATATTTGTGCATGAAAGCAATGCTGCGCTTGGTATCTATGAGGGTGTATTTTGCGCCTGTTCCCGCATTGTCATCAATAGTTTGGATATACCCGGTATCATGCATCAGTGCGCATATGAGCCCCAGATTTATATGTTCTTTGGCAAGCTTCTCTCCACATAGGGACGCACCGTGCATGAGTCTTGCCATCACCAGAAATACATCAGTGGTATGATTCAGGTCGTGGTATTCGGTAGTACATTTCCGGTATCCTGGATACTCGCCCTGAAAAAGGCGCACAATATCGTTGTATACGGTCTCTAGAGTCCCAAAGGCAAATTCCGGGAACATGGTGAGGACGATTTCCCTCACCTCATCGAGGACCTTCTGGGGGTCCTCCATATCTAGCATCCGTGAAAGTTGAATTTCTCTCTTTGCCATCGCAACAATCATTCACAAAACCCCTTGGGAAAAAGGCCACTGCACGCAGACATATCTGGGTTCCATACCCTCACGACATTACGCCTCTGGCTACCTCAATGGGGCCCATATCCAGCCCAACGAAGATGAACTTCTGTAGCTTGTGTCGAAGTATTATTGGATTAGTACGAAGTACCCGCGCTCTATTCTCCACCACTCTCCCATATGTGTCCCCTATTTTTGCGGGGCCGCTATGGGCCAAGATCGTTCCTCTCTCGTCGGTGACCATAAGATAGACAATATCGGGCTGCTGTGCTGTGTCCATCAACAATTTCTGAAGCTGAAAGTCACTTCGGCGCATTCGCGTCCTGTAACCAGCCTCAAAGCACCTAATGAGAGCCGCTCCCTTCTCCCCCTTATCTTAGGTATGCGCGCAAGCAAGATTTGTACCAAAAGTTACCCTCAGCCAGTAAAACTGGATACTTTCTATCCACCTGGATATCACCAAATGGATACTAAGTGCCCGTTGTTTCCCCTACCTTTGGAACAAAATACATGCCAAATCACATGGTTTTTCAAAATTACCCTGCGGTTTAAAACGGTCTGGGTCGAGGAAAAGATCATCAGAGGGTGCGCTATTGGAAGGGCGGTCCTGGCTACGGCAGACACATGGAAGGCCGTGGACCAGCTGGATCTGGGATTGACCAGTGACCTGTGAGGGGTGGAGTTAGGCCCCACTCCTTCAGCTTTACATTCCCCCTCCGGCCCTTATTTTTCGTGAGAGAGCATTTGCCGCCTTTATTTTCCCTTGACATGGGCAAGGGGATCAAACATATTCCTTAAGGGAAGACCTGGGGTCAATGAGCAGAAGCCTTCATGAAAACCAAAACCTTACGCTATCCCGGCAATAAACTAGCTCCCTTCATCTTCTCGATCTTCATGATCTCCCTTATCCTCTCCCCATCCCCCTGCCTTGCCAAGACAACGGTTACTGTTCAGATAGTCTATGCCGGTGCCATCTGCGGTGGCGTAGGGCTGTTTGTGTATTTTTGTCATTCCGTGGGGTCTGGTCTTTGGTCCCCGGATATCACACCTGCCATCTTACAGGTCAGGAGCGGTAGGATTATCTGGGGGATCCCGGCGATAGAATGTGTGCGGCCTCTGTCAGAAGTCCCTTCGAATCCCTCTGTGGGGTCCTACTACATCAGATTTTTGAGGTGGGAGTTTTGATCGGAAATAATCGTGTGAGCGAGCTGTCTTCAGTGGATTAAGTTTTGGAGAGGCCTCATACTAGAGCCAGGGGTTGGTGGTTTTTTCAACTTCAATAGTAGAGGAGGGCCTGGCT
>JABXJZ010000354.1 GCA_013375335.1 Desulfobacterales bacterium | reverse complement strand
TCTGGACGAGATTGGAATAGGGGAGGAGGATGTTGGCATAGTATTTGGCGGCATGGCCCAAGAGCAAGGACTGATCGACCTCATCATCAAACCGCTCTGTAGTAGCCCAGTGCTGACCAAAGGCATCACTGGAAATGAGCAGGCGATCCTCGGGAATATATGAAAACATGCTATCTGGCCAGTGGAGCATTCTGGTCTCGATAAACTGAAGCGTCCTTCTGCCAAGGCTGATGCTGTCTCCGGTTTTTACAACTTCATAGGGCCACTTCTCTTGGTGAAAGTGTGCAAGCAGGCCCTTTTTGCCCGCTCCGGAGCAGAAGATCTTCTCGGGTTTCACCACCTCAACAAGCTCAGGGAGGGAGCCAGAATGGTCCATTTCTACATGGTTTACCACAAGGTAATCGATTGTGGAGGGATCGATTATCCTATGAACGCGGTGCAACAGCTCGGCTTTGAAACCCTGCTTAACCGTATCAAACAAGGTAATCTTCCTGTCCTTCACCAGAAAGGCGTTATAGGTCGAGCCCCGGTCGACGGAATACCCGTGAAAGTCCCGGAGATTCCAGTCAACGGCACCAACCCAGTAAACATCCTTTGAGATTTCAATCGGTGGCATGGCGTCGCTTGAACTGACTCGCGTTTTCCTGAAACCGAGAGTGGCCGGACGGGACAGACGGAAAAAGAGATGATTCCCCCGCGCCTACCTCATACAAGCCGTGTGTCTTCTGAGCTCCAGGGAAAGCCTCTTGAGGTGCTCTCTCTCCTCATTAACCAGCTGATCGATAGATTTACGCCCCCTGTTCTCGGCAGCAGCCTCCTGCATGGAGAGAAAGAAGATTATTGAATCCTTCTCAAACTGAATGCCAAGCTTCAGTGCGTCTTCAACGCTCCCCACCAGAGATAATTTCTCCTCCATATCCACGTCCGACCTGAAGACGTTCATATCGGCCATCATTTGCAGGTACTGGTCCATCTCATGTTCAGGATCCCACACGGTGTCCTCAGAAGTCGTCTCTGGCAATTGAGACTTCAAGTCCTTGAATTTCTCCAGGTGCTCAGCCTCTTCCTGAGCAAGGGCAGCAAAGACAGCCTTTACCTCATGATCATCACTGAGGCCCATGGCCTTTTCGTAAAACCGCCTGCCATTCTCCTCTATGTCGATAGCTATTTGAAGGACTTCACTTGCATTGAACCCGTAAATCACGACAGCGCCTTCCCCTGTGTTTCATCAATCTTCCTTTTCGAACTCGTCCTTTGAGGCTCCACAGACTGGGCAGGTCCAGTCATCTGGCAGATCTTCAAAGGCAGTGCCTGGCTCTATTCCGTTATCCGGATCTCCGTTGGCAGGATCATAGATGTAACCGCATATTTGACAAACGTACCTATCCATAATCGTCTCCTCCCTCATCTGGTTAATAGCTGAAACCAATGCCAATAAAGTCATGAGAGACTATCTGCTCATCATCCTCTTCCAGAAGGCAAGTATGCCGTCCCTACCAAAAGACATCTGTACCAGCTCCCAGCCCTCACTGCCCCTTTTGTTCAGGATCTCACGGACCCTGTTTGTCTGCTGATCAGGCACCTGCTCGAGGCTGCACTCTCCGGTCTCCGAACAGAAATATATCAGCTCACTGAACTCTTCAGCTGGGTGTTTTGTAATCTCATATTCAAATCTGCTCATTGCTATTCCCCTCAGGATCCTCGGATCAGATGGAGCCTCCTCGCAGGCACCTCAAAACCCTCTTTCTCCCCGCTAGACCAGTTTTTTCACCGCATCCAATACTGCCTTGTAGTTGGGCTCCTCTGTCAACTCCTTGACCAACTGGATATATTGTATCCTCCCCTCCCGGTCCACCACGAACACTGCCCTTGCCAACAGGCGCAGTTCTTTTATCAAGACACCGTAGGCCTTCCCAAACGCAGCCTCGCGGTGATCGGAAAGCGTGGTCACTTTGTCTACCCCGGCTAGACCGCACCACCGCTTTTGTGCAAAAGGCAGGTCCATGCTGATAGTAAGTATGACCACCTCGTCACCTAATTTTCCCGCCTCCTCATTAAACCTTCGAGTCTCCATATCACACACTGGTGTATCAAGAGAGGGTACCGAGGAGATAATGCACACCTTTCCACGAAATGAGGAAAGCGTAACAGGAGATAGATCATTGTCCAGCACGACGAACTCAGGCGCCGCGTCACCAACCCTCAGTTCATCTCCCATCAGCGT
>JABXJZ010000353.1 GCA_013375335.1 Desulfobacterales bacterium | reverse complement strand
ATCATGCACTCCATCTATATAAACCATTTTGAAACGCCCACTAATCCAGACTATGTGAGGGCATAATCAAAAAAAGATATCCATACCTTGGACTATGACGTTACCCTGCATAATCCTGGCCAATCCCTGACATCCTCAGCAAGGGCCATTTTCGAGGTGAAATACGAGTAATTTGATGAGCGGTCTTAAATAGAGGGCTTATCAAACAAATTAGTAACTCCAGCCGACCTCAGGGCTAGTTATCAGAACTCCTCAAAGTAGTTGCGCTGAACTCTAGCTTGCTTTCTTGCTGATCTTTTGCCATGTTAAGAGATGTCACTTCGTAACACAAAATGACCATACGAAAAAGGAGCGAATATGGCCCAGTTAATGACTATCTCTGAGATGCGGGACAGATATAAGAAAAAAGAGGACCCATTCGATCTAACTGTCGAGAAATGGATTCGAATCCGTCGATTTCTTGATACCGCCTCAACTGTAGGCGATTTCAATAACTTATTCCAAGCAGCGAATGTAGCTATACCCTTCTGTTTTGAATACCAATCACGAGGTTGTACGGGTTGCCCGTTGGAGAAGATGTGTGGTCGTGGTGGAGGAGGGAGACTTCTCAAGGTGATGAGGCTTCTCCAGATCCACGTCCTGGCCATTTTGGCCGGAAATATGTTGCTTAAAGAGCCACTATTCTCAGAGGTAGACGGCATACTAATGGAATTGAAAACAATCAAAGCAAAATCCAGCGAAGCGGGGGATTAGATTGAGTAGCCGGTTTGGAGACGTTATGGTCAAGACCCCTGTTCTTATATTAGTCTCTTTCCTCATCTTTCTTAGCTGTGCGGCTCGACAGAAGGGGACAATACCTTCAAAAGCCTCAATTGACATAGTGATCGATGAGTTGGCATCCGAACTGACCGATTCGCTGCCGCCGGAGAAGCGACCCAAGATAGCAGTTGTCGATCTGCTGGGTCCAGTTAGCGACCATACCCAGCTGGGATCTTTCATATCCGAGAAGCTTATGACAAGGCTCTTCCTATCAGGGAGGTTTGAAAAGGTTCTGGAGCGGAAGCTCTTAGGCGATCTTCTGGCTCTGCAGAGGATTGAAATGGAGGGGTATTTTGATGAAGATACGATAAAATCACTCTGCGGAAAGATTGGAGTCGATGCAGTGCTCATGGGATTTATCACTGATTGCGGATCGAGCATCGATGTGAATGTCAGGCTTATCGACACCAACGGCGAAATTTTGAGTGTGGCTGAAACGCAGTTCGATAAGGATGGGGTTCAAGGCATGCTCGAGGGGTCGAAGAAGGCTGCCCTGACGGTGGTAGTTGGCCCACCTGATGTGGAAGCCTGCGTGACAGTAAGTGACAAGGCGCTAAAGAGCGTCAATGGGGTCGCCGTCTTCAGGGACATCCCCCTTGGCAACCGGACTATTGTCATTGCCGCCAAGGGATATGAGACTGTACAGGAAAGTGTCTACGTTACCGATGACCGAAGCATAACCGTTTACCTGACCCCAAAGAAGATCACCTTAACTGTCAGGATAACACCTCCTCAAGGCGAAATCATCGTTGACGGCGAAACGAGAGGTAAGGCCTGTGAAGGGGTGATGGTATTGAGGGATGTGCCTTCTGGCAAACATACAATCCTGGCACAAGCAGAGGGATATCTTCCAGAACCAAGGCAGATCGAACTATACGAGGACAAAGCCATTTCCATCAACCTGTCATCCATCTACCCACATCTTACCAATGCTAAAGAGGCCGGACCACTAGGAGATCCAATGGTTATCCAGGTCATTCCCCTTAATTACGCCAGTGCTGAACAGCTGGCCTCTATCGTGGCTCCACTGTTGTCAAGGGAGGGCCGTGTGGTGGCCTATAGGCCTACAAACAGCCTCATCATTAAAGACAGGGCGTCGCTTGTCAAAGGATTAGTTAAAATGATAAAAGGAAATGCTCACCCCTAGGTCAAATCTATTTGTATGCATTGCTATGGCGAGCCTGCTAATTGCAGGATGTGCCCCGGTGATTTCTAGCCGGGCATTGAGGGAGGTTGATCAAAGCCTCAGCTTCGAGCGGTTATTGGACGACCCGGAGGCGTACAAGGGAAAAACTGTGCTTGTGGGTGGTACTATCATCAATACACGAAACTTCCCTGACAGAACATTGATTACAGTGCTTCAACGCCCGCTCGGCTTCAGGAACAAGCCGACCTCTGAGGATATC
>JABXJZ010000352.1 GCA_013375335.1 Desulfobacterales bacterium | reverse complement strand
GATCTGGATCCTGCGCAAACTGCTTGCCCCCCTTACCCCGGTTGATAGTATGGAATTCTTGTTAGAAAAAATAAAGGGAACGGAGGACAATAAGGACTTCTTGGCATCGATGAATCAGTAGCATCAAATCCGTAATCTTTTCGTATAAGGGGACTTGGAGTATGAAGAAAGATATTCACCCGCCTTTTCACAAGGCAATTGTTCACTGTGCCTGCGGGAACGAATTTGAGACCTTCTCTACGGCGAAGGAGGTAACGGTCGAGATATGTTCTCAGTGTCATCCTCTCTTTACGGGGCAGCAAAAGGTTGCTACATCCAGGGGACGCGTTGACCGTTTCAGGCGTAAGTACAGTAAGGTCGGGGAAAACAGTGAAAGCAACAAAGGGAAGCAATAAGGAAAAAACTGACTATGTTCTCCCAGATTGAAGAGGCAGAAAGACGGTTTAATACCTTGGAATCCGAGCTGAGTAAGCAGGAGGTTATTCGGCAGCAAAGCCTCTATCAAAAGTACTTAAAGGAGCGCGGCAATCTTGTGCCTATCGTGGATGCGTTCCGCAAGTATAAATTGACAAAAGACAAGATTAAAGATACCCAGAGCCTCCTGGATGATCCTGACCGACAGATAAGGGAGCTCGCTCAGGCAGAGATAGCCAAATTGAAGGATACCTTAGCGAAGCTCGAACAGGAGATGAGGCTCCTGGCCCTCCCCAAGGATGCAAAGGACGAGAAGAACGTTATCCTTGAAATAAGGGCAGGCACTGGTGGGGAAGAGGCAGGCCTGTTTGCCGCAGATCTCCTTAGGATGTATGGCTACTATATAGAGGGCAAAGGCTGGAAGATGGAAATCCTGAGCCAGAGCCCGACAGGCCTCGGCGGTTTCAAGGAGATCATTGCCCTGGTGGAGGGTAAGAGGGCATATAGTCGACTAAAATATGAAAGCGGGGTTCACAGGGTCCAGAGGATACCGGAGACAGAGTCAAAGGGTCGGATACATACCTCAGCCGTTACGGTAGCAGTCCTGCCTGAGGCACAGGAGGTAGATGTATCAATTGATCCGGCTGATCTCAGGATAGATGTCTTTAGATCCTCAGGTCCGGGAGGCCAGAGTGTTAACACGACCGATTCGGCCGTGCGGATCACACACATCCCCACTGGGCTGGTGGTCTCTTGCCAGGACGAAAGATCTCAGCACAAGAACAGGGCGAAGGCCATGAAGATCTTGAGATCACGTCTTCTTCATCAACAAGAAGAAGAACAGCGCACTCAGTTATCCGAGGACCGAAGAAATATGGTTGGTAAAGGAGACAGAAGCGAGAAAATAAGGACTTACAATTTCGTCCAGGGTAGGGTAACCGACCATAGAATCGGGTTGACAATCTATAGGCTTGAGGAAGTTCTGCGCGGTGAACTTGATCGCATCTTGGATCCCCTTCTAGCTCACAGTAAGGCCGAGTCCGAGAAAGACCAGGCATCCCAACTGTCATGGCTCGAAAGAAATGGGCTGTCCGGGAAATCCTGAACGTAGCTACCAAGTTCTTGGCTGGGAAAGGGATAGAGAGCCCCCGTCTTTGTGCCGAGGTCTTGCTATCCCATGAACTAAAGAAAAGCAGGGTTGAACTGTACCTCGCTCTCGATCAGCCACTGAGTAGATACGAAGTAGCTCGTTATCGCTCACTCATCAAGAGACGCCTAAAAAGAGAACCCCTACAGTATATCACTGGTCATCAGGAGTTTTGGTCTCTCGACTTTTCCGTGAGCCCTGCGGTTCTAATTCCGAGAGCAGAGACGGAACTCCTCGTTGAAGAGGCAATTAAACTCCGGGAGGAGCATCTTTTACCGGACAACGGTAAACCAGGAATATTAGATTTAGGTACTGGGTCCGGGGCCATAGCCATATCCTTGGCAAAGGAAATTCAAAACGCCACCATATGGGCAAGCGACATCTCCTTTGAGGCCCTGGCTGTAGCTAGAGCAAATGCTAAACGACATAACCTTGACAGGAGGATAAGGTTTTGCCAAGGTGACCTTTGGCAACCCTTCTCAAACTCCTCTACTCCCTTTGATATGATCATTTCCAATCCCCCCTATATTCCTGCTGAGGCATTTAATGCCCTGCCACCAGAGGTTCGTTATTATGAGCCTAGAGTTGCCCTTGATGGGCATGAAAGTGGCATGCACTTTATCACAAGAGTAATCGGAGAAGGTGGCGCCTATCTAAAACCTGGGGGGTGGC
>JABXJZ010000067.1 GCA_013375335.1 Desulfobacterales bacterium | reverse complement strand
AATAAAGACCGAAACCCTAGAAAGGCACGAAACTTTCTAATCTTTGGATTAATCTGGGCTGCTGTTGTCGCTGTTCTTATGGTAATTCTTTACGTAGTTATAATCGTAGTAATCATTGAAGAATGGTCTGAACAATGGGCCTGGGTAGAGTTAGGTAGATTATGAAGGTGAGGTCGTCTATAAAGAAGAGATGCAAGAACTGCAGGATAGTCAAAAGGAAGGGTGTGCTTAGGGTAATCTGCGATAATCCTCGGCATAAACAGAGACAGGGCTAGTGGAATAATTGAGGAAAGGAGAGTGCAGTGACGAGAATCGCCGGCGTTGATTTACCAAAGGGAAAGAGAATCGATATTGCTCTGACTTCTATTTATGGCGTAGGTAGAAGCGCCTCTCGGCAAATCTTGCAGACGGCAGGGGTAGATCTTGGCACCCAATCAGAGCAACTTACTGAAGAGGAGACCACAAGAATCAGAAAGATTATCGACGAATCCTATAAGGTCGAGGGGGATTTGAGACGGGAAGTCTCCATGGACATAAAGCGCCTCATGGATATGGGATGTTATAGGGGGTTACGTCACAGAAAGGGTCTTCCAGCAAGGGGGCAGAGGACTCATACAAATGCGAGAACAAGGAAGGGGCCGAGAAGGATGATTGGAAAAGGCAAGAAATAAACCCCTGGAGGGATAATGGCCAAGGAAACAGGAAAGACTATTAAGGGCAAAAAGGAGAAAAAGCTCGTTGTTAACGGGATTGTCCATATCCAGTCTACCTTTAACAACACTATGGTCACCATCACCGACATGAGTGGCAATGTGATAGCCTCATCGAGCCCAGGACAGCTAGGCTTTAAAGGCTCAAGGAAAAGTACCCCCTTTGCTGCCCAGTTGGCGGCCCAGAGTGCGTTAAAGAAGGCAATGGCCTTAGGCCTGAAGACAGCTGAGGTCCGGGTTAAGGGTCCGGGAGTCGGAAGGGAAGCGGCCTTGAGGGCATTACAGATGGATGGCTTCTCTGTTACCATGATCAGGGATGTGACCCCTATTCCCCATGATGGTTGTAGGCCCCCAAAGAGGAGGAGGGTGTAAAGGGACACTACCTGAATAGTTCGGAGGTAGATATTGGCTCGGTATAGTGGGCCTGCATGTCGGTTGTGCAGGCGGGAAAATCTCAAGCTGTTCCTAAAGGGTGATAGGTGTTATACAGATAAGTGCGCCTTTGAACGGCGTTCTTATGCCCCAGGTCAACACGGACAGAGGAGGGGAGGAAAGATCTCCGGCTACGGGATACAGCTACGGGAGAAACAGAAAGTAAAGAGAATTTATGGGGTATTGGAGAGGCAGTTTCGAAGGTATTACTCCACGGCTGAAAGGCAAAAGGGCATTACCGGTACAAATCTATTGATTTTATTAGAGCGCCGATTGGATAATATAGTGTATCGGATGGGATTTGCCTCCTCAAGGAATCAGGCAAGGCAGCTGGTCAGACACAATCATTTCGCTGTGGGTGGCAAAAAGGTTAATATACCGTCTTACCCTGTTAAGGTCGGGGATACTATAGAGGTCAGAGAGAAGAGCCGCAAGATCCCCTTCATTCTGGAGGCAATGGAGACGGTTGTGAGGCGAGAGATCCCTCCATGGGTAGAGGTCGATGGGGATAATTTTCGTGGCGTTGTTAAGACCTTTCCCAAGCGCGAAGAGTTGACCATGCCTATTAATGAGCAACTTATAGTTGAGCTGTACTCCAAGTAAGCACACATAAGTCTTCGGCTTAGACAAATAGAACCGACAAAATCCCTAGTTCAATGTCCTTTGTTTCTCCTGAAAGCTGAGTGCTTATAATATAGGAACTTGTGTTCGAGGTGATTTATACCCATGAAAAAGCTATATCAAAAAAACTGGAGAGATTTAATAAGGCCTAAAAAGATAGAAATCGAAACCGATACCTTCACTGATTTCTATGGGAAGTTCATTTGTGAACCACTGGAGAGGGGTTTTGGGATAACGCTTGGTCATTCTTTGAGACGAATTCTCTTGTCCTCTCTGCAAGGGGCTGCAATTGTCTCTGTGAAATTTAATGGCGTACCCCACGAGTTTACTACCCTCCCTAACATAAAAGAGGATATCACTGATATCGTCTTGAATTTAAAGGAAGTCAATCTCAAGCTTATTGAAGAAGAGGAAGTTGAGCTCCTTCTGGATGCCAAGGGGGAAGGGGTGGTAAAGGCAGGTGATATGATAACTGGCGGGAAGGCGGAAATAATGAATCCAGATCAACATATAGCCACATTAAATAAAGATGCTGTTCTAAATGCGGAGATAGTGGCTAAGAGCGGAAAAGGATATGTTCCTGCAGAGAGGAATGTAACGGAAGGCCAGGAGATCGGGGTAATCCCTATGGATGCGATTTTCTCGCCGATCAAGAAAGTCAGCTATGTAGTCGGTAATGCAAGAGTCGGGCAACGAACCGATTATGATAAGTTGACCTTAGAGATCTGGACAGATGGAACGGTGAATCCACAAGACGCACTGGCCTTTGCTGCAAAGATTCTAAAGGAACAGGTGACCGCTTTTATTAGTTTTGAGGAAGAACCAGAAGAAGAGATAGAAAAAGAGGAAAAGGAGGAGGAAGAGAAGATAAATGAAAACCTCTTCAGGCCTGTCAGCGAGCTTGAGCTCTCTGTACGCTCATCTAATTGCCTGAAGAATGCTAATATAAAGCATATTTACGAATTGGTTCAGAAGACAGAAAGTGAAATGCTCAAGACGAAGAATTTTGGAAGGAAGTCCCTCAACGAGATAAAGAGGATCTTGGAGGAAATGGATCTGCAGTTCGGCGTGAAACTGGAGAATTTCCCCTTCCCTAAACACGAGGAGAAGCAAGGAGAAGAGGAGAAGGAAGAGGATGAGGAGCAATGAGGCACAGGAGGGCAGGGAAAAAGCTGGGCCGTAACCCGGGCCATCGAAAGGCCGTTTTAAGGAACTTGGTTACTTCTCTCTTTAGACATGGGGAGATCTCAACAACCCATGCAAAGGCCAAGGTGTTACGCCCTATCGCTGAGAAGATGATTACCCTGGCCAAGAGGGGGGATCTTCATGCAAGACGTCAGGCACTCTCCTATATGATGGACAAATCTGTTACCCATAAATTGTTTGATCAGATGGGGGACCGTTTTTCAGACCGCCAAGGTGGGTATGTTAGGATTTTAAAGACAGGTCATAGGACTGGTGATAATGCAGCCTTAGCAATTGTTCAGCTATTACTGGCTCATGAGGGATTAAGTTCGAGAAGGACAACGAAAAGAGGCCAAGGGGCCAAAAAGGCTCCCACCGAGGTAGCAGGTAGAAAGACCAAGACCAAGGGAAAAACGCGAGCTTCTGAGGATAAACAGGTGAAGGTAGAGAAACCATAAGAAATGTTGGGCAGAAGAGAGAAAAGGTCAAGACTCAAAAACATAATAGGTGTCCTTTGGAAATGAAGCCCCCTTCCCGATTGATCGGCAAGGGGGCTTTTTTTGAGAGCCCGCATGTATCGATTCAGTCATAAAGACCTACTGGGGATGGAGCAACTATCAGTGAGCGATATAAACATGATCTTGGACACCGCTGATACCTTTATGGAGATCTCCTCGAGAGATATAAAAAAGGTTCCGACCTTGAGGGGCAAGAGCGTGATCAGTTTTTTCTATGAACCCAGCACCAGGACAAAGGCCTCTTTTGAAATGGCAGCCAAAAGGCTGAGTGCAGATACTATAAGTCTCTCAGCAAGAGATAGCAGTATGGTAAAGGGAGAGACACTTATAGATACAGCGAGAAATCTTCAGGCAATGAATCCAGATATAATTATCCTGAGACACCCCTCCAGCGGTGCCCCTCATCTTTTAGCCAGGTATGTGGATGCAGGCGTAATAAATGCAGGCGACGGAACGCATGAGCACCCCAGTCAGGCATTGCTGGACCTGTTCACTATTAGGAAAAAGAAGGGCAGGATAAAGGGATTGAGGGTTGTTATCGTTGGGGACATAGCTCACAGCAGGGTAGCGAGGTCTAATATAATAGGCTTAAGGAAAATGGGCGCGGAGCTGACAATATCAGGTCCACCAACCATGATCCCAGCTGATGCTGAATCATTGGGCGTAAAAGTCGTCTTAGATCCAGCAAAGGCCTTAAAAGGCAAGGACGTCATTATGATTTTGCGGATTCAGCTCGAAAGGCAGAGCGGAGTCCTATTTCCGAGCCTCCGGGAGTATTCCCTCGTGTTTGGTTTAAACGCGGAGCTCACAAAAGGGGCGAAAAAGGATGTCATTATAATGCATCCAGGCCCCATCAATAGGGGCGTCGAGATAACAGGAGATTTGGCAGATGGCCCCTCTTCTGTGATCCTTGATCAGGTTAGAAATGGTGTGGCTGTGAGAATGGCCCTCCTTTATCTACTAATTGGAGGAGGGAGATTTGATAACCTGGGTTAAGGGCGGAGAGGTAGTAGATCCTCGCCGCGGAACAAAAAGGGCGCTGGATATCGTCATACGAAAGGGGAAGATTGAAGGGATCCTTCCGCCTGGGGACTTCAGCCCCAGTAGCGATACCGAGTTACACATAATAGATGCATCTGGGATGATGGTTACACCTGGTCTCATCGATATGCATGTCCATTTCAGGGAGCCAGGGGAGGAGTACAAGGAGACAATTGCCAGTGGAAGCCAGGCTGCTGCTGCAGGCGGGTTTACTGCCGTGGCATGCATGCCCAATACTAATCCTATAAATGATTCACGATCTGTTACCGAATTTGTATTAGAGAGGGCACGGAAGGCTAACCTGGTAAGGGTTTATCCAGTTGCGGCTATCAGTAAAGGGCTGAAGGGTGAGTCACTTACTGAATTTGGTGACCTCAAGAACGCTGGTGCTGTGGCAGTATCCGATGATGGGAGACCAGTGACAAATACTGAACTCATGAGGAGGGCAATTGAATACGCATGGTTTTTCCATCTGCCGGTTATTTCACACTGTGAGGATCTGGATCTGTCGAATAAGGGTGTTATGCATGAGGGCAGTATCTCTACCCGGCTGGGCTTAAGGGGGATCCCCGCGGCCAGCGAGGAGATCATGGTTGTGAGGGAGATACTCTTGGCCAAGCTAACTGGATATCCAGTACATATTTCCCACGTTAGCACCGAGGGATCCGTTAAGTTTATCAAACAGGCCAAAGAAGAAGGCATTCCTGTGACGGCCGAGACAGCTCCCCATTATTTCAGCCTTGATCACACGGCTGTCATCGACTTTGACTCCAATGCCAAGATGTATCCCCCTTTGAGGGAACCCAAGGATGTCGAGGCCCTAAAAAGAGGGCTTTCTGAGGGCGTGATAGATGTTATTGCTACTGATCATGCCCCCCACAGCGCACTGGAGAAGGATGTAGAATTTGATAAGGCAGCATTTGGTATAATAGGCCTGGAGACGGCCTTGCCCCTTACTCTCGCCTTAGTAAGGGAGGGGGTTATGGACTTACCCATGGCCATAGCAAAGCTTTCCTATAATCCAGCGTCCATCCTCAATATAAAGGGCGGCATTATTGAAGAGGGAAAAGAAGCGGATTTGACAATTATAGACCCAAATAGGGAATATGTGATAAAAAGGGATAGTTTTAGATCAAAAGGCCATAATTCACCCTTTATTGGCTTTAGGATGAAGGGCAAGGCGGTTATAACTATGGTTGGAGGAAGGGTTGTCTGGAAGTCCGATGAACTCAATCCTAGTAGTTGACGATGAACTGAGTATGCGGGAATTCCTTGATATTTTGCTCACCAAGGAAGGGTACGCTGTGAGCTTTGCAGCCAGCGGGGAGGAGGCGTGTGCCAAGCTGGACGGGGATATATTCGATCTAATTATCACCGATATCCGGATGGAGGATATAGATGGTATAGGGGTCCTGAGAAAGGCAAAAGAGGTCAATCCGGAAGCGCCGGTGATAATTATCTCGGCATTTGCCACAGCGGAAACGGCGGTAGAGGCTATGAAGGATGGGGCCTACGATTATATTCCCAAGCCTTTTAACACCGATGAATTTAAAAAGATTGTCAGAGATGCCCTTCATAGAAAGACGGTCTCAAGGGCTGAGGAGGATCAGCTGGAAGAGGGTATCCACTTTGGCTGTCTAATTGGCGAAAGCCCCCAAATGAAAAAGGTCTACGACCTGATCAGAAGGGTTGCTCACACCAACACAAACATACTTATTTCTGGCGAAAGCGGAACAGGCAAGGAGCTTGTAGCCAGGGCTATTCATGGACAGAGCGGGAGGAAAGATCGGTCCTTTGTGGTTATCAACTGTGCTGGAATTCCGGAGACATTAATTGAAAGTGAGCTCTTTGGTCATAAGAAGGGGGCATTCACTGGGGCCAGTACGGATAAGGCTGGTCTTTTCGAAGCTGCGGATAGGGGGACAGTTTTCTTTGACGAGATAGGGGAGTTAAGTCCAGCCATTCAGGTTAAGCTGCTGAGGGTTATTCAAGATAAGACCTTTACCAGGGTTGGAGAAACTGCGGAGAGAAAGGTGGATGTGAGATTTATCTCGGCTACGAACAAGAACCTTGAAGATGAGGTAATGGATAGACGTTTTAGGGAGGACCTCTTCTTCAGGTTGAATGTTATCGAGATTCCGATGCCTCCTTTACGAGAGCGAGAGGGGGATCTGCCCCTAGTGGCCCGGCATTTCTTAGGGAAATACTCCAAGGGATTGGGGAAGGATATAAGCAAGGTATCCACCTATGCAATGGACATATTGAGTCAGTACCCCTTCCCAGGTAATGTAAGGGAATTGGAGAACATCATTGAGCGGAGTGTTGCGCTGGAGACCTCAAATATCGTCTTGCCCCAGAGCCTGACCCTCTCTAATTTCAAAAAGGCTCGCATAGGGGAAAGTAGACGTCGCACTGACCTCGGTCCTGATGGAATTGAACTCGATGAGGTAATGGCCGAGATAGAGAGGGAGTATATCCTCAAGGCCATGGGAATGGCTAACGGGTCAAAGCAAAGAGCTGCCGAGCTTTTGGGTATTACCGTAGATTCCCTAAAGTATCGCCTCACGAAATTGAGCCTTTAGGTTTTACCGCGGAGCAGGCCAGGTCTTCAGGTGAAAATCACCTTTTTTGGGTGAAAATCACCGGCTGCACTTCGGCACTCCTTTATTGATGGCAATACAGCTAACAGGGTTTGCCCATTGCAGGCTAAGAGAGAAGAGCTGTAACCGTGCACAGGGAGGGCTCTTCTACCGTT
>JABXJZ010000351.1 GCA_013375335.1 Desulfobacterales bacterium | reverse complement strand
TCTTACTCCTTTTGAGATCCATAAATTACTTCAGGTGGTCAAGCGGGCAAGGGATGAGAGAGAGATCTCTATCTTGTGGATCGAGCACAAGGTGGACGCCGTCCTTGATTTTTGTGATCGCGTAGTGGTACTGGATTACGGTCTGAAGATTGCCGATGGGGAACCGGACGAGGTAGCGAATAACCCTAAAGTTATAGAGGCCTACCTTGGGGAATCACCTGCTTGAAGTTAAGGGAGTGGATGTCCTGTACGGTGATGTTCAGGTCATCTGGGATGTATCAATTCATGTGGAGAAGGGGACTATCGTTGCGCTTGTGGGAGCCAACGGTGCCGGAAAGACGACTCTCCTGAAGACGATTTCGGGAATAATCCATGCCAAAAGAGGGGAGATACTTTTTTCGGGAAAATCTCTGACTAGGCTTAAGCCCCAGGAGGTGGTGGACATAGGCATCTCCCATGTGCCCGAGGGGCGGCGCCTGTTTTCTAACCTTACGGTTCTGGAGAATCTGAAACTTGGCGCCTATCCCTCAAGGGCCCGCCCCCTTTTCGCTGAGTCCTTGGAACGCGCTTTCAGTCTTTTCCCCGTGCTGAAAGCTCGAAAAGGGCAGAAAGCCGGTTCATTGAGCGGAGGCGAACGGCAGATGCTGGCTATTGCCAGGGCCATAATGGCCCACCCGGACCTTCTTATGCTTGATGAGCCTTCTCTCGGGCTTAGTCCCATTTTTGTGAAGACGATATTTGAACTCATTTATGCCCTGAACAAACAGAAGGTGACTATACTACTTGTGGAACAGAACATTCATCAGGCCTTAAAGATTGCCTACCAGGCCTATGTCCTGAAGACCGGGAAGATTGCCATAAGTGGCAGAGGGGATGAACTCCTGGCTGATCCGGAAGTTCAGAAGGCCTACATAGGGGAACGCTGGAGTAAACGCTAATGCTAGAATATCTCACTTTTGGACTCATTACTCAGCTCTTTGTCAACGGTATTCTTTTCGGAACCATGTACGGGATAGCCGCTATCGGCCTCAGCCTGATCTTCGGAACCATGCGGATCATTTTCCTCGCACAGGGAGCAATGATTGTTTTTTTCGCTTATATATCTTACTGGTTATTCACACTATTCGGCGTTGATCCGTATCTATCTCTCATCTTTGTCGTTCCACTATCCCTGCTGCTCGGCAGTGGGTTTTATTCTAGTCTTTTCAAAGAGGCTGCCGCTTTAGAGGATAAGAACATCTCCCTTTTGATCGCCATCGGACTGATGTTTCTTGTGGAGAATCTCATGACGGTTGTCTGGACGGCTAATCCCAGGTCAATATTGACAACATACTCTTCCTTTGTATTCAGGCCCATAGGGATAATTATTCCCTTTACCCGGCTCATAGCATTATTGATGGCCGTTCTCTCGGCTTCGGGCGTCCTCCTCTTTCTCAAGAAGACCCTTATTGGAATGGCCGTGAGGGCTGCCTCAGAGGATATGGAATCCGCCACCCTGATGGGAATCAATCCTCATTGGGTCAATGTTGTAGCATTCTCTATCGGCATCGGACTTGCGGGAATAGCAGGAGTCGGCCTGGCAACGATCTATTCCTTTGATCCTGTGTATGGTTTTATCTTCGCCATAAAGGCCTTGATCGCGTTGGCCTTTGGGGGCATGGGCAACGTGTTTGGCGCCCTGTTAGGAGGGATTATCTTAGGGCTCCTTGAGGGCTGGGCGTCCTTTTTTATCGGCGCTGGATGGGCCGATGCCGTATCCTATGCGGTATTTCTGATAATGTTGATGTTAAAGCCCGAGGGCCTCTTTGTCCGGTCAGTTCAAACGGCATAAAACATGATAGATAGAAGATCTATCATTATTTCTGCTCTGGTTACAATAGCTTTTGCCGGAGTGCCGTTTTTTCTCAATGTCGACACTTCCTACTTTGCCTATTACCTGTTCCTTTCCTTTTGCCATATTGTCGTCGCCCAGGGATGGAACTTTGTAGCGGGATATACCGGGCAGATCAGCCTTTGCCAGAATGCATTCTTTGGCCTTGGGGCTTACACAACCGGCCTGATCTGGCTCCATGATGTAACAAAAACAGGTTATTACTTCGATCCGGTTGTCATGGTCCTCAGCGGGCTCGTTCCAGTAATTTTGGCTGTCATAATTGGAATACCGCTGTTATCCAGGCTCCGGGGCGATTACTTTGCTATCGGTACCCTAGGAGTGCAATTCATTATCCAAGTGCTGTTTTTAAAG
>JABXJZ010000350.1 GCA_013375335.1 Desulfobacterales bacterium | reverse complement strand
CACCAGAAGATGTACAAAACCTTATCGCCGCCTTCGAAAAGGCCTACACCACCATCTATCCGGTGGCAGCTCGTATGCCGGAGATGGGATATGCCATCACCGCAGTATATTGTGAGGCAATAGTTGGCAGGATCAAGCCTGCGATAGCTAAATATCTACTTAAAGGTGAAAGGCCGCCGCAGAATGCCCATAAGGGGCAAAGGGAGGTCTACCACCGGAAGTGGACAAAGTTCGACATCTGGGAAATGGACCTGCTGGAGGCGGGCAACAGGGTTGATGGTCCAGCTATTGTGGAGCATCCCATGACAACTCTGGTCATTCCGCCAGAGAATTATATGGAACTGGATGAATACAGGCTCATCTGGTATAAGAGAAAGTAGCGGTGGAGAATTTGACAAACCGCAAAAGGTTAGTTACAATGCAAGCTCAAAAGCCTTAGCTATGCAAGATACAAGGAGGCGATGCTCTATTGAGGTATGTCTGATTTACCAAATAAGCTAAGAAAGGAGGGAGAGTATGAATCGCAGGCGGAAAATGGTTATGGCCTGTTTTATGGTGTTGGCCCTATTGGCTACACTATGCTTCGGCTGTGCTGAGAAGGAGGAAGAGGGGAAGGTTACCATCATCATAGGCAACATGACAGACGCGACAGGTATAGGAGCACCCGCGTTGGAGCCTATGACAGATGCCTTGCATGATTTGGTCGATGAGATCAACGCAGGCCTTGCCCCTGGAATAGAACTCCCGGAGGGGGTGGAGCTAAAGGTTATTGACTATGATACCAAGTTTGACCCTTCCAGATTCGTACCTGGCTATGACCGGCTAAGAGAGAGGGGGGCACAGGTAATAATCTCCGTTTCCAACGAGGCTTCGGAAACACTGAAAGATCGAGCAGCGAGGGATAATGTTGCCATACTCGGCATGGCTACCAGTATCCCCATGGTTGAGCCTCCCGGATGGGTGTTTGCCTTCAGTGCGCCTACCCAGTGGGCGGTGAAGCTTATGCTGCAATGGATCGCGGACCAGTGGGAGGCAGAAGGTAAATATGATACGGTGGGAAAACCAACCATTGCCACCGTGTATTGGACTGACGCCTGGGGCATAGACAACGAGAAAGGGGCCAGGGAGTATTGTGAAGTCCATTCTGACAAGTTTGATTACGTTGGCAGCTACGCGGCTCCCGTTGGACAACTGACCTATTCCGGCGAGGTAGCCAAGACGTTAAACGTCGACTATGTGCAGTTAGCTGCGTACGGGGGCATTCTGCCATCTAGCTTTATGCAGCAGTACAAGGCGGCAGGTGGCAAAGGAGTAAACTTCGACACGGAATCGCAAAGTGCCTACGTTGGCTACATAACAGACTTTGCTGGCTGGCCAGCCTTCGACGGGAAGCTAAACGTGCAGGCCTGGGGATGGTGGAACCTGACAGATTGGCCCGAAGTCAAGTATGTGAAAGACGTTCTCTATAAGTACCACTCCAAGGCAGAAGCTGATGAGTGGGTTAAGGCGGGGATGGGATATCTGGGTGGAGGTTCAATGCAGCTCTTCGCCCTTGAGTCTGTGGTGGCAGCAATAAACGAGGTGGGCGCCGAGAACTTCGATGGCCAAGCCTATTATAATACAGCCATAAACTATATGGCGGACTGGGCAGGGGCGATGCGGGGCTTCACCCCCGACAGACGGTACGCCGTGGATGAGATGATAGTACTCGAGTGGGATGGCGATGCCGAAGACCTGATCATGATTAGTGATGGCTGGCTAACCATCCCACATGAATAGCCGGTGATTGGTTGGCATTATCATAGGAAGCTGCCGATATCGGCAGCTTCCTATGATGCAAAAACTTCAAAGGTACCCCGTTTAACTTTGCGGTGGGGGTGACTGAGACTCACAAATAGACAATCGCTATGAAGGCTTGATGGAATCTTATTTTGCCTTATAAACGGGCTTCCTTTTTTCAGCGAAAGCCCGTGGGCCTTCTTTGGAGTCCTCCGTCAAAGACAAGCGTTGGCCGATTTCCACCTCTAGGCGCAGCCCATCAGCTAGGCTCATCTCTATGCCGCGGTAGGCCAATTCCTTTGCCGCCCTAACTGCCAGAGGTCCATTTTCACAGATTCGGTTAGATAATGCCTCGGCTTCAGGCATAAGCTCAGCAAAAGGAACTACCTTGTTGACCAGTCCAATACGGCAGGCCTCCTCAGCGTCGATAAAGTCGCCAGTAATGAGCATCTCCAAAGCCTTGCCAAA
>JABXJZ010000349.1 GCA_013375335.1 Desulfobacterales bacterium | reverse complement strand
GAGCTCCTGGAACAGATACTCCGTTGGTGGCATCTGGCGCCCCTGGAGGCATTTTTTGTCGGGCTGGGGAATAGGAGGCTCTCAAGGGTGCCATCGTCAAGATCCTCAGGGATCGGCCATGAAAGACCTGCTAATAGAGCCCTGGTAAGGTATTCCCGCACTGTGGCGTGGCAAAAATGGAGCAGCTCTTGGCGATCTGCCTGTCGCTCAATTTATGAACCCACTTTAGCCTGAGAACTTCTTTGATCTTTCGCATGGATAATCTCCTCTTTGCCATAGACTCTTCCTCCGGTATAGATTTTGAGGAAAAGTACTTTAGGCAAGGCTAATAATCCAGCGTCACTAAAATTAGGCCCGTCTAAAGTGGACGGAATGCTTCGGAACAGGTGGATGGAATAAATCGGAATGGGTGGATAGATTACGTCGGAATACGCACAAACGGAGACTTTACTCCTTTTTATGCTTCTTATCCCGCTTTGCCTTCTTCTTTTCTTTTAACGATTTGGTTGCCTTCTTTTTAACATCTTTCTTAGTGTTCCTTGGTTTTGCCATTAATATCCTGAATATAGTAATTGATAGAGATTCGCTTTTTCTGCAAACAAGGATATCATGGTGCTTGCAGTGGGGTCAATCATAGATAAGCGCCTGAGAGGTCAATTAATGTATGAACGGTCATAATTTTGACTTAAAAAGTAGGATACGCTGTCAGGCGAAGACTTGACTCGCCCTTTAATGGGCGCTCCTTTTACTAGAAAAAGTAACTTATTTACCAATTGACGTCCCAGTTTTCGTAGAATCCTTTGGTATCCTGATATACCAGCATCAGTTTTTCAGGACGGTTGGTAATTGATTGGTGTATTGCCAAGGTGCTTTGGTGGGGAGGTGATTTTTTCTGCAAAAGGAATATGCTCGGCTCACAAGGGTGTGGAAATTCACGATGCAAGACCTGATCTCAGATCAGATTTACCCATTTCTGCTTAAGGCTGTTTTGGGTAAAAGTAGCTGCTGGGAGAGGAATGCAAACCAATCATTATCCGTGACGCTCACAAAACCTTTCATTTACTGCTTCAAGGAACATTAAGCAATTTCTGCATCAACGTTCCCTTTCATAGGTGATTGTTTAAAGAATAAAAATTTGAGCCGCAAATGCTCTTCAAAAACCATGAGTCAAGAGCAGGCTTGATCCCTTGCGACCACTTGCTAAGGGGATCAGCCGATACCCTTCAGGATATAGCAGATCTCGCTGCCAAATAGCCTTCTTTGCCATGCCCTTATGGTATCGATGCCCTCCAGATCTTTCCGCCTTTTGAGGTATGCAAGGGCGAGGGAATGTATCTGGGCGTTTGTGCATACAAGAGAGGGGTCGATACTCATCTCTTTTGCTCTTAGCTCCCTCCACCCCTTAAGGGCCTTTACCTTCTTTGACGCCTTGGCACCGATCCGCTCTTCGGTATTTCTTGGGAATGCCGGGAGTTCATTTTCCGGCAGCTTTGTGGATTCATCTATCTTTTTCAGGATAGAACGGCCCAACATCCTTACCTGCCTGGCGCTCAATCCCTTTATACGCCCGAAGTCTCTTTCGGTCACCGGCCTCCTCTCCGCGATCTCCATGATCGGTGCGTTTCCGAGAATCTTGAAGGGGGGAAGATCCCTGCGTCTGGCCGTATCATCCCTTAATTGCAAGATCGATTCCAGTACTGCCAGGCCTCTGGTGCCAAGCCTGCTGGCTCCCTTGAATCTCAGGAATAACGGATTAGCGTCCGGAGGAACAGGGCGCACCTTGCTCAGAAGTTCAAACTCCTCCTCCACACAGAAAAGCCTGCCTTTGACCCGCAGTTCTTTCTCCAGTATCCGGCTGAGGGGGAGGAGGTGACAAGTATCCTGAACCGCATAGGCAAGCATGGCAGCAGGCAATGGCCTCTCTGACCAGTCCCTTTTCTGATACTTCTTCTCAACAAGCACTCCCAGCCTCTCTTTGAGGAGGCGGGCAAGACCCGTTTCCCTGATTCCAAGAAACCTCGCCGCAATCTGGGTGTCGAAGAGAGAGTTCACTTCAATGTCGAAATCTCTGTAGAGGGAGCGTATATCATAATCGGCCCCATGGAACACCTTTAGGATATTCGGGTCTGCAAAGATCGGAGAAAGGGGTGAGAGATCATCCAACGATAGAGGATCCACCAGGATATCCTGCAAGGGTGTGGAGATCTGGATGAGGCAGACCTTCTCCTGATAGTGGAACATGGAATCAGCCTCGAGATCC
>JABXJZ010000348.1 GCA_013375335.1 Desulfobacterales bacterium | reverse complement strand
TCCGGGCACATAAGGGACATCAAACCCATCCATCTGCTTTGCTTTAATAATCATATCCTTTAAGACCTTATTAAATGCTGTCCCCATATGGATATGGCCATTGGCATAAGGTGGTCCGTCGTGCAGGATATAGGTAGGCCTCCCCTTAGAAGCTTCCCTTATTAAGGAGTAAATCTCCTCTTTCTCCCATTTTCTCAATACCTCAGGCTCCCTTTGAACCAGGTTTGCCTTCATGGGAAAATCGGTCTTCGGGAGATTGAGCGTCTTCTTGTAATCCATGACGTGTCTTTCTCAGGATTAAGGTACTACCCGAATAACGACAAAGCCTCTCAACCTACCAACAAGCAATTGTTGAATACCAAATACAATTTATCCAGTCAATGTCAATATTTTATTGACTTGTCGGCCAAAAAGGGTATCCTATGTGCCCAAATTCTATCAGTAGATTTTGCGGTCTCTTCCGTTTCGATTTGTGCTGTCAATCTTGAAGCCGGTCCCTTTCAAAGGCCGGCTTTGTTTAGTCACCACGAGGTAAGAGGTCCACACCTGTTACCGCGAGGATTTATCGTGGAGAGGGAAAAATGAAATTAGATGACCTTACCATTTCCAGATCCGTTATCGAGTCATATATGGAAAAGCTTCTTGGATCTCTAAAGGTCGATGTGGCCCTTGTTGGAGCAGGTCCTTCTAATCTCATAGCCGGCTATTATCTTGGCAAGGCGGGCTTCAAGGCGGTTATATTCGAGTCAAAGCTGGCGCCTGGTGGGGGTATGTGGGGTGGCGGCATGATGTTCAACGAGATTGTTGTTCAGAGCGACGCCCTCCACATCGTGAAGGAGATGGGAATCCCCTATCGGCCAAAGGAGGAAGGCTACTATACCATGGACAGTGTGGAGGCCACCTCTACTATTGTTTCCATGTGCGTCAAGGCAGGGACGACTATCTTCAATCTGGTAAAGGTTACGGACGTATTATTCCGGGAAGAGGCGGGGGGGCATCGAGTGTCAGGCCTTGTCATTAACTGGTCTCCCGTGGAGAACCTGGAGCTTCATGTGGACCCCCTTGGCATAGAGGCCTCTTCTGTAGTGGACGGGACTGGTCACCCAGCGGAAATTTGCCGAATCGTGACCCGAAAGCTGGACGTAAAACTGAAAACGAGAACCGGTGGCGTGGTGGGAGAGATGCCCCTGTGGGCAGAACAGGGAGAGCAATTTACTGTGGCCAACACGGGTGAAGTCTTCCCCGGCCTCTACGTCACGGGAATGGCGGCTAACAATGTCTTCGGTGGCCCTCGCATGGGCCCTATATTCGGGGGGATGCTTCTTTCCGGGAGGAAGGTCGCTGAAATAATCTCCCGAAGGCCCAGGAGATAAGGCTTTAGGATGAAATCAGTTGAAGAGGCAAGACTTTATTGTTTTTCGCCAGGTGACTTTCTGACGGGGAGAGACCCCGTTGAAATGGTTGCAGCCCAGATTAGGGGAGGAGCGGACCTAATTCAACTGCGCGAGAAGAACATGCCGAAAAGGGGGGCCTTGGAGTTGGGCCTTGCAATCAGGAACTTAACAACACAGGAGGGGATTCCCTTTATCGTTAACGATGATCTGGATCTGGCCTTGATACTCGAAGCAGATGGTGTCCACCTCGGTCAAGATGATATTCCCATAAAATACGCCAGGCCTCTCCTGAAGGACAAGATAATAGGTATATCGACCCATTCCTTGAGCCAGGCACGGGAGGCAATTGATAGCGGTGCAGACTACATAGGCCTCGGCCCTGTGTTTCAGACCAAGACCAAAACCAAGGCCGACCCGGTTGTAGGGATCGATCTAATCCTCAAGGTACAGGAGTTATCCCCTGTCCCGGTAATACCAATCGGCGGTATAGGGGAAAGCAATATAGGCTTATTGGTAAATAGGGGGATAAAACGGGCTGCCGTTATCTCGGATATCTTTTCCTCAAAAGACATAGAGGCCAAGACCAGGGCCTTAAAAGAAAAGTTAAGAGGGGCCTGAGTGAATTCAACTGCGAGATCAAGGATTATGAATGACTCAAACTGACTACGACATTCTCCTTGATAGCATCAGGAACATGATTCAGGAAAAGGCATATCCAGATCTGGAAAGGTTATTGATTGAGCCGCACCCAGCGGATCTCGCTGATCTAATAGAACACCTGGATAGCGAGGAAAGGCTCAGTGTGTTTAAACTCCTCAGTTCTGATAGGGCAGGCGAGGTCTTGAAGGAGATCTCACCCCCCGTACAGGAAA
>JABXJZ010000066.1 GCA_013375335.1 Desulfobacterales bacterium | reverse complement strand
AATGCGAACGTGCCTCTTTCTATTTCACCGTGAATTTCCCGTAAGGCATTGAGGATCGTTGCAGCCTCCTGCTTGCTGATTATACCCTGTTTTGCAAGCATCTTGCAGTACGCGATGCTCCCTTCAATATCCTCCCTAAAGAGCCTCTTATCGAAATGTATGGAGGCATTGAAGCTATCTACGAGTTTATCAGTGTCGGATCTGAACCGACCTCCCCAGAGCTTGTCGCGCATTTACTTTCCCTGTCTCATGAGATTTCCAATCTTCAATCGAAGCCCACTAAGCCTGATAAAGCCCTCTGCATCCTTCTGGTTATATACTGTATCCCCTTCGAATGTGACGAATTCGTCACTGTACAGGGAGAAGTCAGATTTTCTCCCTACTACGGTGCAGTTACCTTTGTACAGTTTAAGCCGCACTCTACCAGTAACGTTTCGCTGCGTCTCATCAATAAGACGCTGGAGCATCTGTCTTTCAGGGGCGAACCAGTACCCATAGTAAATCATCTCCGAGTACTTAGGTGTCAGGCCGTCCCTTATATGCATAACCTCCCTGTCCATGGTAATGGATTCGATTGCAATGTGGGCAATCCTTAAGATCGTCCCACCCGGGGTCTCATAGACACCCCTCGATTTCATACCCACATATCTGTTTTCCACTATATCAACTCGACCGATGCCGTTTTTGCCCCCTAACTCATTGAGTCTCTTAAGGAGGTTTGCAGGCGAAAGTCTTACTCCATCAATGGCCACGGGGTTTCCATCCTCAAAATCTATCTCCACATAAGTTGCCTTGTCTGGGGCATTCTGGGGGGATACGGACATGGCAAACATATCCTCAGATGGTTCCTGCCATGGATCCTCTAGGACTCCGCCCTCAAAGCTTATATGGAGAAGGTTCCTGTCACTGCTGTAAGGCCTTTCCTTGGTAACGGGAACGGGTATACCCTTTTTTCTGGCGTATGTAATGAGGTCCTCTCTTCCCTTGAAATCCCATATCTTCCATGGAGCGATGATCCTTAGCGTTGGATCTAAGGCCATGTAGGCCAACTCAAACCTGACCTGATCGTTACCCTTTCCAGTGGCGCCATGGCTCACTGAATCAGCACCTATGCTCTTGGCTACGGCTACCTGATGTTTAGCTATAACCGGCCGTGCAAGAGAGGTACCTAAAAGGTAGTTATTCTCATAAATGGCATTGGCCCTCAAGGCTGGCCACACGAATTCGCTTACGAACTCTTCCCTGAGATCCTCGACAATTACTTCGTCTGCACCTGCTTGCATGGCCCTTTTCTTTAGTCCATCAATGCCTTCTTCCTGACCAAGATCAGCTGTATAGGCAACGACAGGGCAATTGTAAGTCTCCTTAAGCCAGGATGGTATGACCGATGTGTCAAGGCCACCAGAGTAGGCTAATACAATCTTCTTCATCCTTTCAGTCATTATGGCTCTCTCTCCTATAGGTACATAGTGCTTTTAGAAAGACATTTTTGGTCATTTTTTAAGGGCCTAAAAGCGACCGGTTTCCGTTCTGCAGAGGCCCGCCCTGGGGGTTAAGGGATCACCTTTCATACCTAGATTTCCTTGAATACCACATCCAGGCAGTTGATCAATAGGTCGATCTCCTCTCTCCCGATAATCAAGGGAGGAACAAACCTAAGAACCCTTTCCTGGACACAGTTTATCAAGAAACCCCTCTCCATGCAGACATTTGCACTACCGGCTACGTCTCTGTCCAACTCTAAGCCCAGTAGTAGCCCTAGCCCCCTGACATCCCTTATGATGCTATATTTCCCTTGAAGGGTGGTTAGCCCGGTCTTGAAATAGACTCCCATCTCTCTGGCATTTTCAATCCAGCCATCATTGAGAAGGCTTTTTACAACCGCGAGGGCACCTGCAGTTATAAGGGGCGTCCCCCCAAATGTAGAAGCATGACTCCCTGGGCCAAAGGCATCAGCTAATTCCTCCGTAGCCAGCATAGCACCTATGGGCAATCCATTGCCCAAGGCCTTGGCCAAGGTCATTATATCAGGCGTTATTCCAAAATGTTGATGGGCAAAGAGCCTCCCTGTTCTTCCCATACCAACCTGCACCTCGTCTAATATGAGCAGGACAGCATGCTCTCTACAGATCTCCCTGACGCCTTTCAGGTAATCGGGATCAGGCAGAACAACCCCACCTTCACCTTGTATCGGTTCTAACAGTACGGCACAGACAGATCCATCAATGGCAGACCTTAGGTTCTTCAGGTCATTAAAGGGCACATATCTGAAGCCTTGAAGCAAGGGGTCAAAGCCCTTCTTGATCTTTTCTTGACCTGTAGCAGAGAGGGTGGCCATTGTTCGGCCGTGAAATGAGTTGTCCATGGTTATGATAACATGTCTTTCTGGTCCAAATTTCTCCCTTGAGTAACGCCTGGCCAGTTTTATGGCTGCCTCGTTGGCCTCTGCGCCGCTGTTGCAAAAGAACACCCTTGCTGCAAAGGAGTTCTCTATCAGGACTTGGGCAAGTTCCGTCTGCGGCTGGGTGTAGAAAAGGTTGGAGACATGGATGAGTTTTTTTGACTGCTCGCACACGGCATTGGTTACTAGAGGTGAGCTGTGACCAAGGTTGCAGACAGCGATTCCCCCGACAAAATCAATATATTCCTTACCGTCTTCATCCCACAGCCGGCAGCCATCTCCCTTGACCAAGGTGATGGGAGAGCGCCTGTAGGTCATAAACATGAATGTATCCGCCCTGTCTATAGTACTGAGGGGCATAAGGCCTAATTGGGAACTATCTCTGTTCCCACTCCTCTATCTGTAAATATCTCTAGAAGCAGGGAGTGTTCCTTCCTGCCATCGATGACATGGACCTTTTCCACTCCACCTTTGAGGGCTTCAAGGCTACATTGAAGCTTTGGGATCATGCCTTCTTTAATAGACCCGTCCGCTATCATATGGTTGGCATCCTCCGCCGTGAGGCTGGTGATAAGGTTACCATCCCTGCCAAGAACACCCTCTATATCGGTCAGTAAGATGAGCTTTCTGGCCTTGAGAGATGAGGCAATATGACCTGCCACAAGATCGGCGTTTATATTGTAGGTCTCATTATCCTTGCCAACCCCGACAGGGGCAATGACGGGAATAAACCCGCTATCTATAAGGCTCTTTATTATCCGGTCGTTAACGGAGACAACCTCGCCCACCAGACCAATATCTATTATCTCAGGGGGGTTATCGAACCTATCCCCCGTCTCAGGGCCTGATACAAACTGAAGCTTTCGGGCGGTGATAAGATGGCCGTCCTTACCCGAGAGACCAACTGCCTGGCCACCATGTTGGTTTATGGTGGCGACGATCTCCTTATTTACCTTGCCAGCAAGGACCATCTCCACCACGTCCATAGTCTTCTCATCAGTAACCCTGTGGCCCCTGACGAAATTCGATTTTATGGACATTTTACCCAAGAATTCCCCTATCTGGGGCCCGCCTCCGTGGACTACCACTGGGTTGAGGCCAACGTATTTCATGAGGATAATATCCAGGGCAAAGCCCTTCTTCAGTTTGTCATCGACCATAGCATGGCCGCCATACTTGATGACCATCGTCTGTCCGTTGAATTTTCGTATGTACGGCAGTGCCTCAATCAGGATCCTCGCCCTCTCTACCTCGCTGTCCATCTGAACCTTACCTCATTCCTAGAGAATGTACCTGCTCAGATTTATATCCTGCAGGATCTCACTTAACTTCTCTCTCACGTAATCCTTATCAATGGTTATCTCTCTCTCTTCCGTGTCCGATGCATTGAAAGAGATATCATCTAAAAGTGCCTCCATTACAGTATGCAACCGGCGTGCGCCTATATTTTCCATGGTCTCATTGGCCTCATAAGCCATTTTTGCTATCTCGGCAATAGCTGATTCCGTAAAGTCTAACCTTATTCCTTCAGTAGCCAACAGGGCCCTGTATTGAGCTATCAAGGCGTTTTGAGGCTCTGTTAGTATCATGACGAAATCCTTCTCTGTAAGGGGGTTGAGCTCTACCCTGATAGGGAAACGTCCCTGAAGTTCAGGCAAGAGGTCAGAGGGTTTACTTCCGTGGAAGGCCCCGGATGCAATGAATAGGATATGATCGGTCTTTACCATTCCGTATTTTGTGAGGACTGTTGATCCCTCCACGATTGGAAGTAGATCCCTTTGTACTCCCTCCCTTGATACATCCGGGCCGGACGTTGACTCACTGCCAACTATCTTGTCCAGTTCGTCTAAGAAGATGATCCCGTTTTGTTCCGTGCTGCGAATGGCCTCTTCAACAACCTTATCAAAATCAATCAGCTTCTGTGACTCTTGCTGTGTTAGTATCTCGACTGCCTCTTTCACCCTCACCTTCCTCTTCTTGGTCTTGGCCGGCAGAATCTGCCCGAAGATCTCCTTCACATTTATATCCATCTCTTCGAGGCCGGTACCGGAGAAGATCTCTATAAGCGGAAAGGGCTTATCGGTTACCTCTAGGTCCACATACCTTTCATCAAGTTTCCCCTTGCTTAACAGACGCCTCAGTTTCTCCCTGGTAGAGTCAGGATCAGCGGGTTCGTTTTTCACTACCTCGAGCATGCTTTCTCTTTTTTCCCCGGTATCCTCCTCTATTCCCTTTTTTGGTTTCGGTAGGAGGATGTCCAACAGCTTATCTTCTGCCAGCTCCATTGCCCTGGTCTTCACCTTTTCCTGCTCCTCTTGCTTGGCCATATTCACAGCCAGCTCGGTCAAATCCCTGACCATACTCTCTACGTCTCTGCCCACATAACCGACTTCAGTGAATTTGGAGGCCTCTACCTTTAAGAAAGGGGAGTTGGCTAGTCGGGCAAGGCGTCTTGCTATCTCCGTTTTTCCCACACCTGTGGGGCCTATCATAATGATATTTTTGGGGGCTATCTCGTCTCGTAACTCGCGGGGGACCTGTTGTCTCCGCCATCGATTCCTGAGGGCTATAGCCACAGAGCGTTTTGCCTTGTCCTGTCCAACTATATATTTGTCCAGCTCGGAGACGATCTCCCTTGGAGTTAGGATCTTCATGTCCTTTCCTGTCCCGTCATTCCTTTCCATTAAGATTTCCATGTTAGGTTTAGGGGGCCGAAATGTAACACTATTGAGTTAATATCAGATATTTCCTTTCAGGTCAGGAAGGGATTTCACCTCAAACTCCTCATTGGTATAGAGGCAGATAGAGGCCGCGATTTTCATTGATTCAAGGGCTATAGATTTGGCATCTAAGTTGGAGTGAGCCATGAGCGCCCTGGCAGCAGCTAAGGCGTATGGACCCCCAGAACCGATAGCGGCCACATCTTCATCCGGTTCAATCACATCTCCATTGCCCGATAGTATGAGGGTATGTTCCCTGTCCATGGCAAGGAGCAAGGCCTCTAGCCTGCGGAGAATTCTATCCGTTCTCCAATCCTTGGCTAACTCGACTGCTGCCCTGGGTAAGCTCCCGTTGAATTTTTCCAGCTTTCCGTCGAGTCTTTCAAAAAGAGAAAAGGCATCTGCCGTTGCCCCAGCAAAGCCGACCAGGACCCGATCATTGTACATAAGCCTGAGCTTTTTAGCCTTTTGCTTTATAATTGTGTTTTCCAATGTCACCTGTCCGTCTGCAGCCATAATCCCGTACCCCTCTTTCCTGACGGAAAGAATTGTGGTCCCCTTGATCTTCTCACTTGACTTACTGCTCTTTGTATTTCCCAGTACCAAGAAATCCTCCGTAGAATAAATCGGGCTCAGGCCTAACCCCTTAGCTTCTTGGATGAGCTTTATCATAGACCTCGACTAACTTGTCTATGCTCACATGCGTGTATTTTTGGGTAGATGAAAGGTTTACATGACCCAATAGCTCCTGGATTGATCTTAAATCTGCGCCACCATCCAGGAGATGGGTTGCAAAGGTATGGCGCAAAGAATGGGGACTGATTTCCAACGTGATACCGCATTTTCTCGAGTACCTTTTGACTAGTCTGTTCACACTCCTGGCCGAAAGCCTTCCTCCCCTATAGTTAAGGAAAACAGGGCCATCACCCTTGCCATATCCAGCCTTTTTCCTTCTCTCCCCCGTGTGTCCGAGATATTCTCTAATAGCAGCAATGGCCTTTCTCCCAACGGGGAGAAGCCTTTCTTTCCCACCTTTACCTGAGACCCTCACAAGACGAGAGTTGAGGTCTAATCTCTCTATGTCTAAAGCGACGAGTTCGCTGACCCTGAGACCAGTTGAGTAAAGTAGCTCCAGAATGGCCAGATCCCTGAGCCCAAACTCCCCTTCCCTGTCAGGTTGTTCCAGTAAGGCGAACATGTCATCTATAGGGAGGTAGGTAGGGATATGCCTTTCTTGTCTGGGAGTGGTTATCTCTGCCGCCGGATTTAGAGGGGCAAATCCCCTCAATTCCAGGAACCCGTAAAAGGATTTCAGTGCGGACAGCTTGCGGGCAATTGTTGTTCTCCGGTGTTTATCAAAGAGCGCTGCCAGATATGATCTGATGAGCGTATGATCTACTAGGCCAATTCCTGGATCGCCGTCCTTTACACCCGTTCTGGCTGCGACAAATTTGCCAAATTGTCTCAGGTCGCTTTCGTAGTTCCTGATTGTGTGTACAGAGTATCCCTTCTCTGTCTGGATATACTTGATAAAAGAAGCTACTAATTTTTTCAATTCGTTTGATCGACTGCTCAACTGTTTCTCAAAGGAGTGATAATAGTACTCAAGGTTGGAATACTACAATATCTGCTGATATAAGCAATTAAAAAATTCTCCCCTTAGCCCTAGCTCATTATCGTGAACTAGGGGCAGGAGGGTTTCTTGATTCATCACGGGCACCTTGGGGCAGGAATTAAAGGAGCAGGGTAGTAGAGATAATGAATGCGCGACCAGTCATCCAGGATAAAAGGGTGGTGTTCTTATTCTTCTTCCAGCAAGATCCTGTGCTCGACGAGGTTCATCTCCTTGATCCTTGCTTTGATCATGCGTTGTCCACCGAAGATGTCCTGAAGATATATACCATCTTCCTCAGGTCTTAGGATATCCACGTTTTCCATAATGATTTTCTCCTCCCCATCCTTTACGAGATAGGCATTGGCCTCACACATATTTTCCTCCCTCTCAACTGGGATAAGAACCGAGATTAAACAATTTTAAAAAGAAAAAACCAGAAAGGAATTCCGATCTTTTGTCATGCAAGCCCTTCTGGCCTGTTTCTGTCGTTCTCTCTGTAACTTCTTGCTAAGGTCTATGCAAGTATTTAAGAGAATAACGCCATACTTG
>JABXJZ010000347.1 GCA_013375335.1 Desulfobacterales bacterium | reverse complement strand
GAGGCGTACTTACCAGTACGCCGCAGTGACTAAAGATGAAGCGCAACGCCGCAGATGGACTTTTTACGAAGCCGTCAACCTTGACTGAGGCGTAATTCCGGTATTAAAACGTTGAAGCCTCAATGGGGCCAGGACATTAGCATGTTGACCAGGTCCTCAGTTATTTAAAAAGTGAAGAGTGCAGCGCAATGCAGATAAAAGACAGAAAGGATGGCAATGAATGGCAAAATCAATGACACACGGGGAAAGATTGGTTGCCGCGATATCTCATAAGCAGCCCGATATGGTCCCCATCGATCTTTGCGGTACGGTAGACAGTAGCATCGTAGTGGAAGGATATGAAAAGTTAAAAAAACATTTTGGTATTGAAGCAGAAAATGGGCTTTGCCATCGGATGATGAGGGTAGTCCAGGTAGACGAAAGAATCCTTCGGGCCTTGGATATCGATACGCGTGGCATCTTCCCCGGAGCACCGATTAAAGGGGGAGAACAGGAACTTGGACCTCATCGATACCGAGACGCTTGGGGTATAGAACGCGTTCATCCAGAACACAGTTACTATTACGATCAGATAAGCTTTCCCCTCTCGGGGGAGATAACAATATCCGATATTTCAAACTATCCCTGGCCGGACCCGGACGATCCTGGAATTGTGCAAGGGCTTAAAGAGCGAGTGAGATGGATCAGGGAAAATACGGATTGTGCCGCCATTTTAACCCTTCCGGCCCCCTTCGTTCATATCAGTCAATATCTGCGCGGGTTTGAGGACTGGTTTTGCGATTTCGTACTCAATCCAAAAATACTCGAGGCTCTCTTTGATGCCGTTCTCGAAGTAACCCTCCAGATCGCGAGAAATGCATTGAAGGAGGTGGGTCAGGAGGTGGACGTTGTAATCTGTGCCGATGACCTAGGAACCCAAGATGGACTCCAAATCAGCTATGATCATTTCTTAAAATACGTGAAGCCACGGCTTGAAAAATATTTCAGGCAGATACACGTCTTATCCCCGGCAAAAGTTCTCTTCCACAGTTGTGGTTCTGTTGCTCGTATTATCGAAGACTTGATCGAAATCGGTGTGGACGTCCTGAATCCGGTACAAGTTACAGCAGCGGGCATGAATCCGGTAGAGCTTAAGAAAAAATACCGCGGCCGTATGGCCTTCTGGGGTGGAATGGACAGCCAGAAGGTCCTGCCTAGAGGGAACGTGAAAGAGGTAAGGAAGATGGTTGAAGATCTAATCGAGCAGATGGGCGAAGGTGGCGGATTTGTACTTTCCTCTGTCCATAACATCCAGCCTGACGTGCCGTTAGACAATATTCTGGCTATGTTTCAGCATGGGAGAGAATACGTTCCCTCCTTTGCAAAATAGTGACCTTCCTGGTCAAGAACCAGGAAGGAAGCACCCGGATCTTAAGGATTAGGCTACAGCTCATCATTGAAATAGGAGGAATAGGGTGTCAGAGTATGAAGGATTACTGAAGATGATTCAGCAAGGAAATTTCATGAAGACTCAGAATCTGGTAAAAGCACTTTTGAATCAAGGAAAATCGCCCGATGAGATTATTCAGAAAGGCATCGTTGTAGCTTTGGATATTGTTGGGAGACAGTTCTCCGCAGGGGAATGCTACATTCCCGAAATGCTCGTTGCTGCAAGGGCGTCGCAGAAGGGGTTGGACATCCTCAGCCCATTGTTGGGAAAGATGCGTTTCAAGCCGAAGGGTGAGGTTGTCATAGGGACAGTGAGGGGAGACCTTCACGAAATCGGTAAGAACATCGTAGCCATGATGCTCAAGGGTTCAGGGTTCCGCGTCATTGACCTTGGCTTCGATATACCGCCGGAAAAATTTGTGAAAGCTCTAAAGATTGAAAATGCCCAGATCTTGGCCATGTCTTGCCTTCTTACGACAACCATGAAGTCTATGGAGAACACGATGGATGCCCTTCGGGAAGCTGGTCTCTATGGCAAGGTCAAAGTAATGATCGGTGGACCACCTACAACGGATGATTTCGCCAAAGAGATCGGAGCCGATTTCAGAGGCAAAGATGCCTACGAGGGTGTTGAACAAGCCAAGCGCTTTGCTTCCTAGTTAGAATAGGAGTGATTTTCAAACGATAGAGAGAAGTGTTCTTCCGAACCTGTCGGTATGTCGGATCCTTGAAAACCGGGCTTTAAAAGGTCATGGCAAACTTCTTTAACGCTTCTTCATCCGGCTCGATACCCAGCCCAGGTTTGTCAGAGATATATAAAAAACCATCCTTGAAAATCAGCGGTTG
>JABXJZ010000346.1 GCA_013375335.1 Desulfobacterales bacterium | reverse complement strand
TCCTTTGTTCGAGAGCCACTGTCAGCAGAACCACAAGGATACCCCCCAGAAGGCAGAAAACCGCTATCCTGAGCCACGAGGGCACGACCGGATCATCGGCAATAATCACGTACCATGGTATCCCGGCAAATACTGCAGTGAAGAGCCCCAGCACGAAGGCCAGTGAGCCAATATGTCGAAGTATTTTCATAGCTCCTCCTTAGACCGCTAAAATCCAAAATCTCAGCTAACGGATGGCGATTAGACGCCATCTGTTTTCTTAAATGACATACGGGATAAATCGCTTTGCTCTATCGGCATAGGCTCGGTAAGCTTCACCAAATTCTTGTAAGGCCTGCCCCTCCTCATAACGCGCTAACCATACGTAAGCGCTAATCAGAATCGGCCAAAGGAATAATGTCACGACCGTTGGCCAGTGCATGATCCAACCCAACGTAAATAGGAATATGCCGGTATACTGAGGATGACGAATATACTTGTATAGCCCAGTCGTAACTAGACCTTCCGCATCGTGAATCTGCCTCCAGCCCAAGCCGATGAGCGAGACCCCCAAAATACTTAATCCCGTTCCGACCGATGTCGGCCAATGGCCAACAACACCAAAGAAATCTGGAGCAATCGTGGGTATCTCCAATAACGGTGACAGAAGAAAGATAAACAGCGGCCACCCAAACATTTCCGTCATTAATGCTATCACAAACGCCAAAAACGCACCGTGTGACTTCCAAACGTTCTTCGTCGGTCGGCGGAATGGCAGTAAGACCAGAAACGCCGCAGCTACAACTATGTTCAAGGCAACCAGACCCGAGGTCCCAAAATGCTCCTCGATCCATCTGACAGTAACCGGAGGACGGTGATGTGGAAAAAGCTCAACGATGTAGATGGCGATAAACAAGACCATCGCCACCCAACCTAACACTGTCAGAGATATGGATTTCGAAGGGTTTGAATCCATGCGATCCTCAAGATTCAAGAGATGGCGTCTATCAATTACTATGGTCCGATATACTTTATGTTCTGCAGAATTCCTTGGCGCATTGGTTTGCCAGAATCAGTTTTTCAGGGCAAGAAGGCCTGGTCCTCAATTCTTGGCTCGGACCGCAGAGTTACTTCCTGTGGAGGATCACCTCATCGATGGGCTTTCTAGTGCCCTCTCCCTTGGCCTCTGCTGGATGTCCAATGGCAACTACTGCCATCAGCTCGCAGTCCTCCGGTACCTGGAGGGTCTTTTCAACCTTATCCCTGTTCCTCAGGATCTCGCCAAGCCATACCCCGCCCAAACCCAGATGATGGATAGCAAGCAACATATTCTGGATACAGGCTCCGATGGCCTGAATGTCTTTCACGCGATCATAGCTTGCGGCATTGTCCAGAAAGACGGCGATACAGACCGGTGCATTTCGTATGATGTGGCCATATCTCGTCTGCTGGGCAATCTCCTTTCTCAGATCCTCATCGCGAACAATGACAAACCTCCAGGGTTGATTGTTGAGCCCAGAAGGGGCCCATGTGCCCATTTCGATGATTTGCTTGATTATTCTATCATCCACATCATCGGGCTTAAATTGCCTGATACTGCGCCGGCTTCTGATGCCCTCCAACAATTAAGCCTCCATCTGTGTCTGCCTTGCAACCTCGAGTATATAAAAGAATTCTATTATAAAGACTTTTTGGAACGAGGAGATAAAGGCCCAAAGAAATCCATTCATAGTGGGCCTGTTTGAACAGGGTCAGCCCTCCTGGTTTGGGCGATATGCCTTGATATGAATAAGGCGCAAGGCGGACCGTTATCCGCTCTGACGCTGTTTTCCTGCGAAGCAAAAACTCTATGCGGTACAGATGCAGCGGGGAACTCACGAAGAGTGCGGAGCTGTATCCCAGAGCTGCGGCAACTCTAGTGGAATTCCGAATATTGCCCAGCGTATCGCAGGAGTCATTCTCAAGATGAAGTGCATTTCGTGGCACTCCATGTTCTGAAAACCACTGAAACATCGCCTTTGCCCCCGATTTACCTTCTTTGGGTCGATTCCCACCCGAACAGATAATGGCCGAGACCCGGGCCTTCAGATAGAGATGTAGCGTGTGACGGCAGCGCCTGGTAGTTTCGTCATTGACAGTCCAACCTTGTGCAAAGTCCTCGAACAAGACGACTGCACAATCCGCCTCCGATGGATTCACTTCCTCGAGCTGGCGTTCGACTACGCTACAATACCATGCATACAGAAGGAAATCGCAAGCAGCTAAAACCAAACCTATAATAAGTATATTTTTGAGGGGTCTCGACATGCGT
>JABXJZ010000345.1 GCA_013375335.1 Desulfobacterales bacterium | reverse complement strand
TCCCCAGCGCCGCGCCCCCGGCGCCCAAAGTCACCGCCGCACCACAAAGCATCGGCACAAGCACTGCAAGTGCCCAGATCTCCGTCAAACCCGGCGGCTCTCCCAAATTCCCGAGACAAGCAAAATCTGCTAGCAAGAATATCCCTGCTCCGACAATTGCACACACTGGAATATGCCAATATCGCGGCTTCATTGCAGCCCGCATCTGGGCTCGCTTCCGCATCCGCCGCCGTATGGTCAAGGGCCAGTTATAAAACAAGCAAAACGCCTCATGTTCTAGCAGAGCCCCCCTTTCGCCAAATACCGGAACAACATGCACTGCTTCGGTGGCCCAATGTGCCGCCATAAATCGTGCGAGCGCAGGATAGTGGTGCGCCATTTGGATCGGAAATGCTAGATACCCTATGTACTTGAAAAACCCAAGAAACACTGCAATGTTATAGTCCTTGAAGTTCCGCTCCCTGATAACTAGAAATAGAACATAGAGCCCTCGAACCAGCGAACCGGGCGAAATCGGTACCACCTGAAACAATGCTATGATACCAAGTCCAATACTCCACGCTTGCACCCGCGGCATCTCAGGATGCATCACGACATACATAATCGCCACAAGCACAGAAACAATCTGCGTAACCGGCAAAGTGCAAACGTGCACCGCCAGACTCTTGAGATATTTCTGGATAAATGGTTCCTTAACCTGCGAAAGGATAACCCCCGCATCCTCATTGGTGAGAAGATGTTTCTTCTTTCCCTCTATCACCATCTCACGGAGCCATTGTTCCCGCAGTTCTGAGTTAAAATAGAGTCGAAAAGGCCGAACAGCCAGATAAACCAACCGCCCCTTTGCATAGTGCCAGTCCGTCAGAAACCTATGCAATCTCGCCGGCAGCAGCGAGAACGGCAAATGATACGAAAGCCGCCAAACCTGTGTCGCTGACTTCAGGGCACGCTCACCATCGATCCGTCCCGACATGTGCCACCCCATAAGGTTCTCTGCAACCTTTCCCCGAACTGCCCGTCGCAGATACTCCCAGCTCGTCAACATGTCCTTGTAATGCTCCCGCCAATCCTGCCGACCCCAAATTCGCCTGAGAAACACGCCTATTAGCGGCAAAATCCCGGTCAACAAAAACCCCAGTGTTAAAACTCTGTTCCCTTCCAGCTTCTTCTGGGAGCGCTCATCAACTAGGTTTCTAACCTTCCACCCGGTCACTGCACTACTCAGAACCGCCGACCATATCCCTGATCTGCAAAGCAGCCGAACATGATTGTGTGTAATATCTGGAACCGAATCCCTATACACCCGCTCGGCTGCCTTCAACTCCTCCAGCATCTGACTCATATCAGTAAACTCACCGCTGCGCGCTTCTATGAACTGCTCTAGCTTGCTGATATCGCCGCGGTCAAATTGTACCAGACTTCCTCGCATAAGCCCCTGGGCTATTAGTTTGAAATCCCCGGGACTCATCGGTAGAAATGGAAGCAGTGCAAGCCCCGCCCGGAAATCAACAGCCACCAGTCCTCCGGATGGAAATTCCTCCGTATCCTTCCGCTTCAGACAGTTCGGCTGACTCTTCCAAGTGGACCATTCATACTGTCTGGCAAGCTCAAGCGCACCCATATTGTGCAATAGGTCAACGAGTTTATCCATAAACTCACGCTTGGCACGATATTCCGGTGAACCAAGGCTCATAACATCAACCTCTTCGCCCCTGCTCCATCGCCTCAGCAAATCCAGACGGTCATCTACCTCCAATCGCCATGTCCGCCCCTCGACCCACTCACTCAGCTCACCGCAGCTGCCCAGCCTTCTATCCACAAACGTAGCGTGTACATCTGCAACTACTCTTTCGTCACCAAACAGAATTCTTGCGCCCCGTCGGATAAATTTTTGCCAAATGGCACTAGCCCTCACCGCCGCAGGATTCACCTGAAGCTGGAAAGGGCCTTGGAAACCAATCCAGTAGAGCACATTGCGAAACAGTCGCGAAAAACCCGTCGGCGGGATGAAAACCTTCATCGCATAGACTCCTCCCACCTCAAGGCCCAGTTTCACTCCTGGCTCGCACTCAATATCCACTACGTTAACTCGGTATACCTGCCCGGCGAATCCCCCGCCTACAAAGTCCTCCACAACCAAACGAACCAGTCCCTTGCTTGCTTCAGCCACCCGTGCAATGTCATATCTTAATTCAGTGCCAGCCCCATAGCGACCGACCCGCATTGGTCTATGCAACGCCGCCCTGAGAAACCTTTGCTCAAGTTCCTTGCAAACTTCACCCGAATATCC
>JABXJZ010000344.1 GCA_013375335.1 Desulfobacterales bacterium | reverse complement strand
GCCCATGAATCTTGGGTATGGGTCGCTCCCCGTGCCCACTATAGTCCCACTTATGGTGACGCCGATCGCCTCCCGAACGGGAATCGCCTCGGGCCCTTTGGAGCCATTCACCCTGCTATTGATAATATCGGGGCAAGAATAGTCGAAGTGGATGCCACCGGTCGTATCATTTGGGCGATGAATTATTACATCACCAAAAATTTCCGGTATCGTGTGTATCAACTGCAGCGCTTTCGCTTATCCCCCATTCTGAGTTCCCCTCCCGACATTCGAGCGTCTTCACGGGATAACGTGACAATCAATTGGCAAACCTGGTACAATTTTCAGACCAATAGACGGATTAGGGGAACATATACACTCTACCTTGACGGGAAGCCGATGGGGAACGGCTCCCATGTGTTTGACAAGTTCTGGCGTCCCACCAACCTAACCATAAATCTAGGAAAACTAGAAGTTGGGAACCATAGCTGCAAGTTAGCACTTGCCGATGAGGCCGGGCACATCACAACAGATAGTCTTAATATTAATGTTATAAAAGCATTCTATCTTGAGCGGGAAGGCCCGTTAACCACCGAACTTGGGCAGGAAAACGCTCAAATCCACTGGAAAGGTTCTACCCCAATTCCATTAAGGGCAACTTTTACTGCAAATAATACCCAATTTGATTCTTTTGTGTGGAATGGGTCGGTTATAACTCTTGATCTGAATTCATTTGATGCAGGGGTGTCTATTGTTACATTACAACTCTTTAACAATACGAAGTTATTCTATGAGGATAGGTTCTTAGTGACGATCTACCCTGCGGCCGCCCCAACTATCCTCTCATTTCCTGCAGATCATTCCCTCACGTGGAATGAGTCATTCATCATCTCTTGGGAGCTTTTTGATCATTTGCCGGAATCTTGGAACATTCTTGTTAATAACTCTCTCATCGCTTGGGGTTCGTGGGAAACCCCGAGCTACCTACTCACTTGGAACGTCCCGGTGTTGGATGAAGGCCTCTACAATGTCACCCTCGTAGTTAATGACCAAATTGGCCACCAGACCGCTAGGACGATGTGGCTTACAGTGATCCCTCCGAGTCCTCCGGTCATTGTTTCAGATCCACAACAAATAGAGTTCCAGTGGGGTGAAGAGAATGCTTCCTTGATCTGGGAAGTCCATGGCGGAACCCACTGGACGTTATGGACAAATGGGACGGCAGCCTACAGCGGAGAGGTCACAAGCCCCCGGATTGAGGTGCGGGTAGAGAACTGGCAGCAAGACAACTGGAAACCCGACACCTACAACTTGACACTTCAGGTAATCGACGAAGGTGGCGCGATTGGGACGTATACCAGTTGGATCCGGGTTTCGGTTAATCTTGGGGATACGTATGCGGACTCAGTAATAACCGGAGCTTCCATGTGGTATTGGGACGAAGAGAACGCCCTTGGTCCGCCCGATGGCAAGTTTGCCCGTTTATTTTTTGGCTATGGGAATGGCCATGTGACCCTCGATATGGGAATAGATGAGGAGATCCTGGATGGAAACGGCGTTGATTTCATTGTGTATGCGCGCGGGGGCGAATACGCTATTTTTGTCGGAAACAACTTAACTGCACCCATGCCCGTCGGGAACCAGGTATCAGCTCCGCTGTCATTGCTTGGGAATGGTGTTGACAATACAAGTTTTGATGTGGCAAGAGTCAACTTGACTCAGGCTAGGTACATCCAGATTGTCTATTTGGCGGGCGAAGAAGTGGAACTAGATGCAGTGGAAGCAGTGCACTTCAATCATCCCCCGAGACCCACATCATATTCGAATCGCTGGCGATTCCCTTTAATTGGGACCTTTCTCGCCCTATCCGCAATAGTAATGGTCATATTGGTTCGAAGAAGAAAGCAATGAAACCAGAATCTCTTTAAGCATTTTTGAGTCCCTCATAAAATCACACTGGATCAAATGACCTCTAAATGATTCAAAATCATTTTAAGCATTGATTAAGTAAGATTCATATCGGATTCTTTTTACAGGCTAAGCGAGTTTTTCATTTAATATGCGCATATAGACAACGTTATGGAGTAAAAACATTTGATAAAGCCCCCAACAACGTTTTTTGCTTTAATTTTACTTACATTAGCAATATCTTTACCAGTTCATGGAGTAACTATGCCAGTACTCTTTGAAGAGCATTGGTACAATCTCCAAGATGAAGCAACAATACCCATAATCTTTGAAAATCATAAGTATACCCTCTATGCAGTTGATGGGCAAGGTTGCTATTATTATGTTGAAAAAGGATGGCACTTGC
>JABXJZ010000343.1 GCA_013375335.1 Desulfobacterales bacterium | reverse complement strand
CTTGTGTAAAAGCCCGTTTGTCAATAGCTTCCGCCTGAATCACAATCCTGTTGCAGCACCCTCCGTTTAGATGCCCTTGAGCGTGGCAAGCTGAGCGAGGGCATCGTAATTGTAATCCTCCGCAGAGCTTACATAGAATGTGTCCGGCAGGCTCACTGGAGGCTCCCCTTTCACTGACTTGGCCAGCTCGAAGGCCTTTTCCACGCCCTCCTCGTCTCCCTCAATGGAGAGGTGCACTGAACCTTCGGAGCCCCCGACGCCACCTGAGCCAATATGATATGCCCGAACGCCTGCCAAGATCGCAAAGGCCTGAATCTCGGTTATGACCTTTGCGAGAGGCAGCGGGATAAGCTTGACCGGTAGCCCAGTGCTATGTTTAAAGTAGTAAAGGCCAGTGTGTTTCGCAGCCTCAATCACCGAGGAGACCATCTTCTCCAGGCTTACAGGGATTATGAGATGGCAACCTCGCGGAGTGATGATGGGCCAAGCCACACCAATGCTGCCAGCCTTCACCGAAGAGACGTAGACGCCAGCATGACCGTCGTTGTCTATAGCATTGGCACCTTTAATGAAGACATCGCCGGATTTGAAATTGAGTATCTCAACGTTCGAGTCAGCTCCTTCAAGCACTTTCCCGTTGCGTATGACGTGCCAGTTGCAGGGGGGCGGACCGGAGTTGGCATTGGCGATCCCATTGCAGACCATACCTACAGTCTGGCCAGCCTTGGGCTCCACCGAGATACCGAAAAACTCCTCGGTAACAAAGGCATTGGTGATACCCCTGCTTATAATGATCATCCCATTTTTCCAGGCATTCTGCACCTCAGGCAGCTCGACTGTGGCCTTAGCCAGGAGCCGCCTGGATTCAGCTGGGTTCAGGACTACCAGGACTGAAATCGTTTTCTCGCCTTTCTTCTGCTCTGGAATCTCTACTTCGTAAAACATAGCTACCTCCTCAAGAAGATTCTTACCATTCTCACGGACTTTGCTCTAGAATTTGGTTATTGAAGGCAGGAGTATAGGGAAAAGACGACGGTGTGTCAATTTTAAATTACAGGACAATTTGGCCACTGCTAATACAGATCAAGACATCAGCTGTCTTGATCAAAAGACGAGGGTGCCGAATGTACCCTTTACGTTTTATCTCACCTCGGGCATAATCTTTCAGTCTCGGGGGCATGACCCCTCGATTCGAGCGGGTTAGCGTTGATGTCGGGCATATGTATTAAAAGGAGGAATACCATGCTGCAATGGAGAGATCTTGTGTCGGTTTTGTGTATTTTAGTGGCCCTGGTTGCCACAAGGGTTGAAGCCCAAACGGGCGACCAGCAGCCAGTGCCTTTGGGCATTGCCATGGAAAACCATGCATATGCGTATCCGGTGAAATTCATGAAACTGAATATCCAGGGTAAGGATACGCGCATGGCTTACATGGATGTGCAACCCACTGGTAAGGCAAATGGAAAGGTTGTGGTGCTTATGCACGGGAAGAATTTCTTTGGAAATTACTGGAAAGAAACGATCCGGTTTCTGACCGGGTATGGGTTCCGAGTAATTGTCCCCGACCAAATCGGCTTTGGAAAGTCTACCAAGGCGGATATCCACTATAGTTTTCATCTCCTGGCTCAGAATACCAAGAAATTGCTGGATCTACTCGATGTGGAAAAGGCAGCTATCGTCGGACATTCGATGGGGGGTATGCTTGCCACCCGTTTTGCGCTAATGTACCCTTCGACGACGACACGGCTTGTGTTGGAAAACCCGATTGGGCTCGAGGACTGGCGGATAAGGGTGCCCTATGTTCCTATTGAAGATGCGTATCAATCGATCCTCAATTATACAGAGGAAGGTATTCGTAACTACCACAAGACCTATTATGTCAAATGGAAGGACGAATACGATGAGTATGTGCAGGTTCACTATCGCTGGACATTAAGCGGTGAGTACCTGCGGCTGGCATGGGCTTCCGCTTTGACCTATGAAATGATATATACCCAGCCGGTGCTTTACGAGTTTCCCTATGTCAAGGCGCCTACTTTATTGGTGATTGGGCAGGAGGACAGAACCACTCTAGGTCGCGGAAGAGTTAGCCCTGAGGTACTGGCTACATTGGGGCAATATCCGGGGCTCGGGAAGAAAACCGCCGCTGCCATTCCCAAGGCCAAACTGGTGGAAATGAAAAATGTCGGGCACCTTCCTCACCTAGAGGTACCAGATCAATTCCATCGTGAACTGTTGCTGTTCCTGAGATGACTCGCTGAGTCAGGTCCAGGCCTGAATACGTGATAAGACCAT
>JABXJZ010000342.1 GCA_013375335.1 Desulfobacterales bacterium | reverse complement strand
TTTCATTTTCTTCCTCCTTTTTCCGTTGAAGTTCCCAAAGAGACATAGCAACTATCCTCCGCTTCTCTTTGGATAACTTCATTCCCGAGCTGAAATGGCCCACCTACCTTATTACCTCCTTCCCGGCCTTTTATTTCCAGCTTTTGAGTGATAAGAACTCGTTTGATGGGCGTATTCTTTTGATAATCTAAATCTCGCGATCACCCCCCTTCCTTACGAGATAAGCGGTCGATATTTCCGGTAACGCCGAGCTTCCCACCAACCCTCTGCTCGACCAGCTCGAAGTCCCGACCTAAAGGTTTATCGACGGATCGCCTCCCCCAAGGTGCGCCAGGGGTGATGCATAGAACGATCACTTGACAGGGAAGGGCGCTTGTACTAACATTAGGATGTCCTCATAAATATCATGGTCGCTGGAACTTGTCAACGTTTTTTTGATACCTTATGGGGAGATTTTTATAGTTTTAGATGCGGAGAGGCCGCGCCAGATAGCTATTCTTCAAAGAGCGGGCTTCCGAGCGTGGAAAAGCCATGAGATCGGGTAATAATCTATGAACAAGGAACTCCAGAAACTTGACCACAATAGTGTCATTCCTCTTTATTACCAACTCAAGGAGATTCTTCTGGAGAAGATTGAGAGCGGAGAATGGGGTGAGGGACAGCTCGTTGCCTCCGAGAACGATCTCCAGAAAACCTATGGTGTCAGTAGGGCCACGGTTAGACGGACAATGGAGCTCTTGGTCAATGAGGGTTTCTTGGAAAAGAGGAGGGGGAAGGGCACCATTGTGAAAAAGCCCAAGATTGAGGAGAATCTCCCTCTGCTGAAGAGCTTTACCGAAGAAACGAAGGGAAGGAATGCGAGCAAACGGGTCATCACTGCACAATATATCAAACCGCCTTCCAAAATAAAGGAAATCCTGGCCCTTTTTCCTGATGAGCAAGTTTTTTACCTGAAAAGACTGATGATTGTCGATGGAAGCCCCCTGGGAATTCTCACTTCCCATATACCTGGCCGCTACAAGCTAAGCCTCGAGGAGGACTATTCCAAATCCCTCTATCAGATCCTAGAAAAGAGTGGCATCCGGCTCTGGGAGGCCAATCAGATCATTGAGGCCTCCATGTCAACAAAAGAGGAGATTAGTTTGCTTGGGTTGAAGACCTCCTTTCCAACCCTTGTGATCAAACGAGGCGTCTATTCGGTAGGGGGCGATCCAGTGGAATATGTGAAAGGTGTCTATCACGCAGACCGGTATCGATATCATCTGAAACTCACTCGCCATCAATAAATAGGGGAAAGGAAAAATCATGTTTCGCGGGGGTTACGCTGGAAAGATCTTGAGGATTGATCTTGATCATTTCCAAGTCAAGGAGTTGGAGTATCCTGAAGAAAAGCCCCACATATCCATAGACCTTACATCAGACCTTACATCTCCTTTGAAATCTGAGATGTCTGTTGGGCTAACAATTTACGACCGAACTACAAAAAGCGGTTTAAAACCTCAACCGCGGCCCCAGCATTAGGTGCGTATCCGTCTGCTCCAATTCCATCCGCAAAAACCTGCGTCAATGGTGCACCACCAACGATTATCTTGGCCTTGCAGCCCTTGTTCCTTGCGAGTTCTATAACGGTCTTCATATTTTCCATAGTTGTCGTGAGCAACGCACTCAACCCTATGACATCTGCATTCTCTTCTATCGCAGCTTTGACGAACCTCTCTGCATCTACATCTACCCCTAAATCGGTCACCTTCCAACCCGCACCCTTCATCATCATAGCAACCAGGTTTTTTCCAATATCGTGCAGATCGCCCTTCACCGTCCCAATCAAAAATACCCCTCTCGACTCTATTCCACTCTTTGCCAGAAGCGGTTCCAATATCTCCATACCGGCATGCATTGCTTCTGCACTCACCAATACCTCAGGAAGATAGATCTCACAATTCTTAAATTTTGCACCAATAACTTCCATTCCTGAGATCAATCCCTCATCAAGTATCCTCTTCGGTTCGACTTTTCCTTTGACAGCGGCTTGGACAAGTTCTCTTACCTTTTCTGCATTTCCAGCAATCAAGAACTCAGCAATTCCCTTTAAATCTACCATTAAAGCACCCCCATCAAAAACCTAAGTGATAGAAGTATATTTACTCATAAAAAAACCCATCTTCTTAAAGAAGCTAAGTTGACTAACCTGTATGATCTTTGAGTAATCGTGGTGCTCTTTTGTAGTTCTGTGCTTCTGAATCGCCCTAGCTTCTGCGGATAATCCTTTTAAAAAGCCGGGTTCATGGAGATCAA
>JABXJZ010000006.1 GCA_013375335.1 Desulfobacterales bacterium | reverse complement strand
CTTGCCTACAGGCATTTTGGCTTTCCCCCCAGGGCAAAGGGAGATACGGCCCAAAAGAGATTGTTCGAATGACATCCCCCTCTTCTTTCCCAGTTCCTCCCTGTTCCTCTCTGCATCTCGTGTAATGGCTCAGGCCTGAAACGAGGTTTTCCTCCTCTGTCGATCGTCCTATCCTTGTGTGGATAAAGGCGGAGAGCCATAAGGCAGAGAATTCATTAGGTATTGACTTTTGAATCTGGCTTCTTTAAAACTCAATTTAATTTCGACCCTGAAATAGCAGGTGCATGGCACAACTTAGCAGTGAAGGAAACGGTAAATGAAGATCATAATTATAGGCGCTGGTGAGGTAGGTTTCACTATTGCCCAGAGGCTGTCGGAGGAAAATCACGATGTGGTTGTGATTGAAAAGGATCCAAACAAGATCAGGCAGATTCAAAATGTTATAGATGTCCAGGCTATTGCGGGCTCAGGCACCAGTCCCTCGGTACTCCATGAGGCAGGAATCAAGGAGACTGATATACTCGTGGCAGCCACCGATAGTGATGAGGCAAATCTGATTGCCTGTTTTTACGCCCAGCACCTAACGGATTACATCACTAAAATAGCCCGGATAAAGAATCCGGATTACATGGAACACAGACAGATCTTCAGTCAGGATTTCTTGAGCATTGACCTCATCATCAATCCAAAGTCAGAGATGGTCGCCTCCATGCTCAAACTCATGGAGGTGCCATGGGCCTGTGAGGTCATGGACTTCGTTGATGGTAGAGTCAAGTTAATGGGCATAACCATAAAGGATAACTCCCCAGTAGTCGGACGAAGGCTCTCCTCCTTTAATGATTATGAGCATGCAGTCCTTGTTGGTGCTATTGTAAGGGGAGAAAAGGTCATCATACCGGGCGGGCAGGATACAATCCAACCAAACGACTTGATATACTGCGTCTCCCGAAGGGAGGAAGTGCCACATATCTTCCGCCTATTGAATCTCACAGAAGAGGGGCTGAGTCGCGTCATCATCGTTGGTGGCGGTGAAACAGGCCTTGCCCTCGCAACGTCGCTCGATACCATGAATATCAATACCAAGATAATCGAAAAAGATGGCCAGAGATGCCTTGAGTTGGCCGAAAAACTTGAAAAGGTGGTTGTGTTAAATGGTGACGGAACTGACCGGGAGTTCCTCGTGGAAGAGAACGTGGCCGATGTCGATATTATGATCGTACTCACCGGTGACGAGGAAAGCAATGTGCTCATTTCCTTACTGGGTAAGGCGCTTGGGGCGAAAAAGACCGTTACCAGGATAGGAAAGTTAAGCTACATACCACTTGTCTCTGCAATAGGGATCGATACGGTTGTAAGCCCAAGGCTTTCCGCAATCAGGGCAATCCTCCAGTACATCAGGAAGGGAAAGGTAATATGTGAGGCACCCCTCAAGGGAGAAGGCGCAGAGGTCATAGAAGTCGAGGCATTAGAAACCTCTGATATTGTCAATATCCCTTTATCCAAGGTGAAATTTCCCAAAGAGGCCATTGTTGCTGCAATTGTCAGGGGAGAGGAGATCATCATCCCCAGGGGCCACAACATGATCAAACCCCACGATCATCTGATCATATTCGCACTTAAAGACGCTATCCCAAAGCTCGAAAAGTTGTTTACCGTCAAACTGGAATACTTTTAATGCGCTTTAGGCAGATATTCCGGCTGATCGGGATCCTCATTTTCTTCCTCGGCCTTTCCATGATTGCTCCCCTCCTGGTCTCCCTTTGGTATTCCGATGGAGGCTTTCTCCCCATACTTTACTCACTGGCTATCACCTCGGGGAGTGGTCTCGTCCTTTTTCTCCCTCTCAAGATAGAGGAATACCCCTCTCTCAGCCAGAGGGAGGGTATGGCCATCGTTACCCTTGGCTGGTTAAGCGCCGGTTTCTTTGGCTCACTGCCCTTTCTCCTTTCCGGCTCGATTAGCACCTTTACGGAGGCATATTTTGAGTCGATATCTGGCTTCACCACTACCGGGGCCTCTGTTCTCAGCAATATCGAATCGCTGCCTAAGGGAATACTATTCTGGAGGAGCCTCACTCAGTGGATGGGAGGGATGGGGATTATCGTGCTCTCTATTGCTATTCTCCCCTTCCTAGGTGTGGGAGGTATGCAACTCTATAAGGCTGAGATCCCAAGCCCCATAGTTGACAAGTTGCGACCTCGCATCTCGGAGACGGCGAAGACCCTCTGGAAGGTCTATCTCCTTATCACCATACTCGAGATAGGACTCTTGTTCATGGGCGGGATGCCGCTGTTCGACTCCATCTGCCATGCGTTCTGTACCATGCCTACTGGGGGATTCAGTACACAGAGCGGGAGCATCGCCCAGTATGACAGCGCCTATTTTGAGGGTATCATTACCGTTTTTATGGTCCTAGCGGGGGTAAACTTCTCCCTCCACTTCAGATTTCTAAAGGGAGATCTTACGGTATTTGGGAGGGACCCGGAGTGCCGCGTCTTCCTCTCCATCCTCGCCATCCTTATCCTTCTGGTCACCGTCAATATCTACGGGCAAGTGTATCATTCCGTCGGCAACGCATTCAGGCATGCCGCCTTTCAGGTCACATCCATTATGACAACGACCGGTTTCGTAACCGGCGATTATGCACAGTGGCCTGGCCTGTCCCAGATCATTCTCGTGTTGTGTATGTTTATCGGGGCCATGGCGGGGTCTACCGGTGGAGCAATAAAGATCATGAGGATCATATTGCTGGTGAGACATGGATACCAAGAGATTTTCAGACTGATACACCCCCATGCGGTGCGGTCCATAAAGCTCGGTGGCAAGCCGGTTCCGGCAGAGGTATTGAATAGCGTATGGGGATTCTTTATCCTGTATCTGGCCCTTTTTATCGTGGCTGTCGTAATTATGTCCTCAATTGGCCTGGATATCCTTACATCCTTTGCCTCTGTAGCAGCCACGATCGGAAATGTCGGCCCAGGATTCGGCCTGGTCGGGCCAGTAAACAATTACCTATCCATCCCTGACCTGGGTAAATGGGTCCTGATCTTCTGTATGCTCCTGGGCCGCCTTGAGATATACACCGTGATCATCCTGCTTGCCCCTGCATACTGGCGCAAGTAACGCATGAGCCTTGTAGCCATCTGAACCTTCATCTTCCTGGAAGGCCTTGCCGTTTCTTAAATTTCTTCAACTGGCTGGTAAGATACTCTCTGTCTTCTTCGGATGCATTCTCCAGGGCCTCGTGTATGGTCTGCACTGCCTCATCGTACAGTCCATTTACATAGTAGGCCTCCGCCAGGGTATCAAGAAAGGTGGGTGACCTTTCTATCCCAACCGCCCGTTTGGCCAATGCAAGCGCCCGTGGATAATCAAGCAGCCCTGTATCTTCGGCTGTGGCTAAAATCCATGCGAGGTTATTGAGCGCCAAACCATCATCCGGGTTTAGTTTGAGGATATTCTCGTAGGCCCACTGAGTCTTGGCCAGGTCCTCTCTGTTGTGATAGATAGAGGCAAGGCCCCTATAGATGTCGATATTCCCTGGTGACTCGACGAGCTGCCGATTGAGGAGATGGGTCAGGAATGCACTTTCCATATTGCTCTTCAGGGGAGCAAAATTAAGTGCATATCCCAGAGAGGTAATAAGCACCAAGAAGATAATCAGAAAGAGCGCCAAACGCCTTGAATGTCGCGTGATCAATCGAGGATCCTGCCCGCATCTCCACAAAAACGCCACTCTCTCAGCAATGCTAAAGTGATGCCAGGATGGACGATGGCGGCTTTGACCACTAAAGCGGGCAATTTTCTCAAGTGACATAATAGTAGGTTCAGGGTCACCTATCAGTTTCGCCGAATAGAGATCGGCCTGCCTCTCAAAGTTCCTCATAAAAAAGCCCATGATATAGCGGAAGTAGAGGACTATGCTCAAGATGATAGGCACTGAAAGCACCGAATAAAAGATCCCTGCCTGGAGCTCCTGCTGACTGCTTAATAGGCCGAATAAACGTGGTTGCAGTGCCATGACATAGAAGGAGATATCAAAAAGGCCAAATGAAATGACCATGTATCCCAAGAGAAAAAGGATGTAGAAGAGGATGTGCCTATATCTTATATGGCCCATCTCATGAGCCATAACAGCATTGAGTTCTTCCTTTGAAAGGATATCTACCAAAGAATCCGTGACCAGGATGTACCTAAACCTCGGCAGCAAACCCATTACGCCAGCGGTCACTGTCCACCCCTCTAATAGGGGCCACCGTAATATCTCCCTATATTTGAAGCCCGCCTCCCGTAAAAAATGTACTATGCTCCGTTTCTTTTCCGTCTCGGGAAGTGTTGAACAGCCCCACCAGTACTTGATAAGGGGAGGAAGAAACACTACAAGCATGACCAGAAACAGGCTAAAGAACATAAACTGTCCGGTCTCACTTTCAAAGACCCTTCGAAGAGATGGCCATGTGAGTAAGGTTATTAGGTCGTAGCACATGGTGAGGATAGCCCAGGGAAAGAGGATGGGAAGATTGAGCTTTATTTGTGATCCTATGTAGGACCATCTCTTGTGGGGATAGTTAAAGAATCTACGATAGGCCGGATAGCCATAGTACCAGATGGTGGCGAGAAAGGCAAAAAAGATAGAGATTGCCGCACTACTGGGCAAAATGGAAACCGTGCTAAACCCCGGAACCTTCAGAAGCCAGTATTTCAGATCCAAGAGGTAGACGGATAGGGCAAATATCAATATAGAGAGAATGGAGAGCTTCATCACAACTGTTTGATAGGCCGAGCTTACCCATGTTTGGACAGTAGCGGCGTCGTTGCTCCTGTAGAGACTCATAAGCCTGGAGAAGCGATACCTACAGTACATGGTAAAATTGAGCCAGAGTAAAGAGAGGACAAAGACGGATGTTATTGGAGATTTGAAGAGGCCCTCCACGGGATAATTGAGCTGAAATAGTACCACTACTACGATAAGATAGATGATGTTGTTAAACATCAATTCAGAACCCCCATTCCTTCAGTCTCTCTACCATCCTTTCCCTGTGCGTACCTGGCCAGTAAAATCGTTCACAGGAAGGACAAAAAAAGATCCTCTCACCGTAGTTAGAGAAGACAAAATCGGGGACATGCTCCCTTGCTACCTTTCCTTCAGCCTTTGACAGGGGTGAATTGCAGATAAGGCACCTGCTGAACCACTTGCCATGATCCCGCGAAAGTCTTACCGCCCTGTCAACGGTCTTGAGTTGGTCTCTAACCAGATCACTGTCTATGAAGACGGCATTGGAATACAACTTAGCTATCGCATGGTCCCTCGTGAGCAGAACCCTCCCCTCCATAACCAGCTCTGATAGCCTCTGATTTCCGTAACTTGACTGGTAAACGGTATCATAACCCATAATCCTTAAGTACCTGGCTAACTTGCCAAGCATGCTATCAGCCACAAAGACCATACGTCCCTTTCCCTTAAGAATCGGGCAGCGACCAGCTTTCGTGATAGTTCAATGGAATGATTTCAAAACCCGGCGGTGGATGCAATTGGAAAATCTCCTCCGGTACTGGTCTGTCTAACTTTAAGCTCTTGTAGCGCAGCTCCAGCGAATGGTGCGCGTCTCTCTTTTCCACTCTTATCCTTGAGGGGTAAGGCCCCAGATCGCCCTCCTCAAACTCCGATAACAGTATGGTAATCCGTTTCCTTGGAAAAGACAAAGATCTTGGTAAAGGGAGGGCATGAAAAAAGGAGATTATCTCTACAACCTCACCTTGCCTGTTGTACAGGGTAATCTCCCCTGGCTTCAAACTCACTGCGCGGTAATGAGGCAGTATTGGTACCCTACCGGAAAGTATCCTCCAGGCGGAATCCAGGTCAAGCCCAAATAGGAAAAGCCTCTCTGTATTTGCAGGGCTTGCTGGGCCCCTGAAGAACTTGTTGTCGGTGGGGGATAATACTGAAATAGTCTCTTCATCAACTACAATGTGGGAAAGCGGTTTCCCCCAGGGGTGAGTAATCTCGAGCCTGACCTTGAATGGTCTACGACCGACAGCAAAGAGATTTGACTCTGATTGTCCGCCCCTCCCTTTGAACCTTACCTTTCCGACTGCTTGAAAGCTCCATACGTTTTCCCCCTGCTCTCTGAGGTGAGAGATAAGCTGGGCGGTCTGTTTTGGGGAGAAAGGCATTGTCGGTGGACGCAAAGGGGGCGCACAACCGATAAGCAGGGCTACAACAAACGTAATCAGATATGATAAAGGATTGTTCCATCCCTTATGAGGTATCAAGGCACATTACCTTTCAGGCGCTCCATAAGCTCGTTGATCTTTCCCTTCAATCTCTCATCATCGGCATTCTTTAAGGAAAGTGCCCGTTTGTAAGTCTTCAAGGCCTCCCCGTAGTCTTCTTTCTTGAAGTATACATCACCCAAGTGCTCGTTAATAGTGGGGTCTTCAGGACACAACGTAACGGCCTTTTTCAGCTCTTCCAAGGCCCTGTCGTATTGTCCCTTTCGAAAATAGACCCATCCCAGACTATCGATAATATAACCGCTGTTGGGTTTGTACTTTATAGCCCTCTCAATTAACTCCAGTGCCCTATCAAGGTAGATGCCCTTCTCAGCATAGGTATAGCCAATGTAGTTAAGGGCATCGGCATGCCTAGGATCTATCTCTATAACCATCTTCATGTGTTGAAGGCACTCTTCATTTCTCCTTAATTTATCCAATACAATACCGAGCCTGTAGAGAAGGCGTGTATTTCTCTCGTTGTATTCTAGTCCCTCCTTCAGGATATCCAGGGCGCTATGGTATTCCTCTTTGATTTCATACAGTGAGCTCAACATCAGATAGAGTCGAGGATTGTCCCCCTCATGATTGATGGTTTCCTTCAGCAGGTCTATGGCCTCATCAAGCCTCTCTTGCCTCTCCAGTATGTATGCCATATGCATCCTGGCATTTTTAAAATAACTGCTCGTGGAATCAATGAGCTCAAAGCTTTCATAGGCCTCAGCTAAATCCCCACTCTCCTCCAGGGCAGCTCCCAGATAATATCGAGCCTCCTGATCATCTGGCCATGCAGCCACTAGTGCCTTCAGTTCTTCTATGGACTCATGCAGTTTTCCATACCTCAGGTATATCAGCCCGAGTCTCTTTCTTTCTAAATCCCCAGGACTGAATATCCTCTTCATCTCCTCCATACTCTCCTCAGCCAACTTCTCCTGACCGGTCTTGTAGTAGAGGGCAATGAGCCTTTCCCTAGCCACTGTATTGGTAGGGTAGAAGCGCAGTATTTTCCTGTAGGCCTCTATAGCCATATCAACTTCGTCTATCTTGCTATACAAAGATGCGAGATCGCTGAGCGCAGGGAGGAACCTTGAATCTATGGCAAGGGCCCTTAGAAATGCCTCCCTGGCACTGTCAAACTCTTTCAGCTCCAGATTTATCCTCCCTTTATAATAGTGAGCTATTATCAGCTCAGGTTCGTTTTCCGTGAGAATCGACAGCTCACCCAGGGCATCATCGTACTTCTTCATCCTGATAAAGAGCCTTGTCAAATGAAGCCTTACATCCTTGTCCCCCGGATCCCTTTTAAGTATCTCCCGATACTGGGATATGGCCAGACCGAATTTCTCGAGCCGCGCATAGATGTTCGCCAAGAACTCCCGTGCCTTAAGATCATCAGGGGTAAGGTCGGCTGTCTTTTGGGCACAAAGCAAGGCCTCTTCCATCTTACCGTTTTCTACCAGTACCTCCGACAATTTCATGAGTAGGTACGGCGAGTCTTTGTCATTCTTAAGGGCCTCCTTGAGGTGGATTTCCGCCTCCTCATGGTTGCCATTTGCTATAGCTATACAGGCAAAGGCATAGTGCTCATAGGCATACTGCACGAGATCCGCCTTGCCCCTAACCTCCCCTACTAGGAGAGGGCTTTGATTTGCGGGGAGTTTTTGTTCTCCCCCCATGCAGGAGAGCGCAAGAAGAACGAGAAAAAGTAAGGGCCACATAACGGTCTTTTCACATCCCTTATTCATTTGAGAGATCAGAGAAGTCTTCCTCGAAATTGGGTATCTTTTCCATCAACCATTCCTTTGCCCTTTTAAGGATCTTGTCCTGGATCTGTCGGACTCTTTCCCTCGATATGTTATATTTATCCCCAAGTTCCTGAAGTGTCAATGGATGTTCGGCCAATATCCTGTTATCGAATATATCCCTATGCTTTGGGGAAAGGGTATTCCTGTATTCCTCCAACTTCTGCCGGAGTAACTCCTTTCTCTCCCTTGAGGATATCTGCTCATCCACACCCGCTTCCGGAGAGGGTAGGAAAGAGCCATAATCCTGCTTGGCATCTTCTTTGACCGGGGCATCAATGGAGACCTCCCATCCACCTAACCGTTGCGCCATCTCTATGACTTCATCCTTCTTTACATCCAAACGTTCCGCGAGGAGTTTGGGCTCAGGATCATAACCAAGAGATAGCAACCTCTCTTTCTCCTTCGCAAGATTGAAGAAAAGCTTTCTTTGCGCCTGGGTTGTTCCAATCTTGACCAGCTTCCAGTTCTCCATGATAAACTTCAATATATATGCCTTTATCCAAAATGAGGCATAGTAGGAGAACTTTATACCCTTATGTGGATCGAATTTACTTACCGCCTGCATCAACCCAACATTTCCCTCCTGGATCAAATCCATGAGGTTTTTCATCCAATACCTATGAAAATCCATTGCGATCTTTACCACTAACCGTAGATTAGACACGATAAGCTTATGTGCTGCCGCCTGATCATTCCTTTCCCTGTACCTAATAGCAAGCTCCCTCTCCTCCTCTTTGGTAAGGACCTTGTACCTGCTTATCTCCCATAAGTACATCTGGAGAGGATCGTAGGCAACGACCGACCCGTCTTTCTCCCTCGCAACAGGCAGGAGGTCATCACGGGCCTCCGTGACGAGGTCCTCCCTCTCTCTTGGATCTCTTTTAGCCCTTTTCTCTTTCGCCTTCATGTATCCCTTGTGCGATTTCCCTAACCCGAATGTTGGAGGCCCATGCGACGCCTCGGAGTTTCCATCTGCCTCATGGGGTAGACCATAGGCTATGTAATGGCCTGATGGCTCTGCCATTCACGTGGAGTACCGAAGGACCACCTTTGGAGAAATGCAGTGTTGGGCTGCAGCAGAGGGCAGTGTGGTGCCAGGGAATGGATTACTCAACCTTTGAGTCTTGAATATAAACCTTGAGGTAGCTCTTTTTTCCCGCTCTTAGCAAGATGATATTGTCGCGGATATCATCTAACCCAATTATTGTCTCAATCGATGGGACCCTTTTTCCATTCACATACGCACCCCCCTGGGATATTAACCTCCGTGCTTCACCCCTCGTCCTACAGAGCCCTGCTTCTTGAAAGAGGATATAGGCCTCAATGCCTCTCCCGAACTCATCGTTCCTCATAGCGTAGGTAGGGATTGCCTCTATATCTTTAACGGCGTTTTGACTGAATAGCTCTCTGGCCGCGCTTCTGGCCTTCTCTGCTGCCTCTCGACCATGACATATCCTTGTGGCCTCATACGCTAGGACATCTTTAGCCCTCCGCAGATCCTCCCCCTGTAGCCGAGAAAGTTCCTCAATCTCATGCAGGGGAAGGAACGTAAAAAACGAAAGAAACCTCTTCACATCCCTATCATCTCTATTTACCCAATATTGGTAATATTCGTAAGGAGATGTCAGTTCACGATCAAGCCACACTGCACCCCTGTTTGTCTTGCCCATTTTGGAACCATCAGCAGTCGTTATCAAGGGAAAGGTCAGGCCGTGGACAATCTGCCCCTCAATTCTCCTCGTCAGGTCAGCCCCGGCCAGGATATTTCCCCACTGGTCGTTTCCCCCCATCTGTAGGAGACAGTTCCAGTTCCTATAGAGATACCAGAAATCATAAGCCTGAAGGAGCATATAGTTGAATTCCAAAAAGCTCAGCCCGCTTTCCAGCCTCTGCCGATAGCTTTCGGCCGCCAACATCCGGTTTACACTGAAATGTCTCCCTATATCCCTTAGAAAGTCGATGTACTTTAGAGGGACCAGCCAGTTGGCATTATTGAGCATAAGGGCCTTCCCATTAGTGAAATCAATAAACTGGGACAGTTGCCTCTTGATACCCTCAGCGTTGCTGTCGATCTCCTCCTTCGTCATGACAGGTCTAATCTCATCCTTACCGCTGGGATCGCCCACAAGGGCGGTTCCGCCCCCGATCACAACTATTGGCCTATGACCCTCCCTCTGCATGTGGGCAAGGGACATAATGGGAAGCAGGCTACCGACATGGAGACTTCTTGCCGTCGGGTCAAAGCCGATATAACAGGTAATTGATTGGGCCAGGACCTCCCTGACCATAGTCTCATCGGTCACCTGTTCAATAAAGCCCCTTTCCTTAAAGGTGTCATATACATTTTTCAATGAATCCCCCTCCACGAGCAATTATCAGCCCTCACATGCCTTCCGGGAGCTTCAACCTGACTACCTTTCCCTCAGGACCCAGGTAACCAACTTCCTTTCCATTAAGGAAGAATTCAATCCCAGCCGCGTTACCGACCAGAATGTCAAACCCCTTATCTGCCGTCCACTTCATCGTGTCCCCAGGTTGGAAAAGGTACTCCCTGACCGGTCCATCATCGATATATATGGCAATCCAGGTCGGGTTATTGACCTGTGCCGTCAGGGTGAATCGTGCCGACGGTGGCCTTTCACCTCCTGCTTCTTCTAAAACAGCAGGCTCCTCAACGACTTCTGGTCCCCGAGCCCTTTCGGTTAGTAATGCAGTTTCGCCTGCGGCCTCCTCATCCTCCGAAGGAACGCCTTCCTTCATGGTGTCGGCCCCCCGTTCTGCTGCATATTCCTTCTCCTCTACAAGGCTCTGTGTCACCAGATAGTCGAAGGCCTTCCCAACAATTGAAATATTCTTCCTCTTGAGATAGACGATAGAGCCAATAAGGCTTAGCGCCAAGATGGGGATAAGGACGATCAGGTACCATTTTCTCGGTTGCATGCTGATCTCCCTTAACGGGTGTGGCCTATATTTCTCTAAAGGCGAGGCCTTCAAGTAATAATTCAACACCATTTCCTTATCCAGTCCCAAAAATCCAGCGTACGATTTGAGGAAGCCCTTCACAAAGACCTCGGAAGGAAGTTTACTCCACTCCTCATTTTCCAACGCCTCAAGATTTTGTCGCCTTATCCTTGTTGCCCTGACTGCCTCATCCAAGTCAATATTGCGCTCCTCCCTGGCCCTCCTCAAAAGAGAACCCAGGCTCGTATCTTCCGGGATATCATGAGGCCTCTCGTTGGTATCGGATCTGTCCATCGTAACCCTCTATATAAGGTAAAATCTTAACCTTTATCGCATGTCCTATCGGGCTGACTATCTCTGGTCAGCCAGTGGCGGGTCTACGGAGTTGAGTTCTTATACGATCACTAGAATTTGATCTTAATGAAAGATTCATCCCTGAGCCTCTTGAGCCACCCGGCGTACCTTTTTCCGACCTTCTCCTTAAATAACTTTGAATACACCGCATCCCGTACCCGCTCAAGGGGCTTTATCCCCCCTTCTTTCTCCTCGATGAGCTTTATTATCTGGAATCCAGATGGGGCAAGCTCGAGGTTAGTATATTCCCCCGGAGAGAGGCCAACTATTTTTTTCCTTAACGTGCGCTCCAGCTGACTCACCTTTATCCACCCCAGATCACCTCCCTCTGAAGCAGCAGGGCCCTGAGAATATGTCCTGGCCAACGTGAAGAAGTTGTCGCCCTCCTTGAGCCTGTCCAATATCTCGACTCCTAGGCTCTTTACGCGCGCGATCTCTTCCTCATCATCTGGATTCCTAACCTCTAGGAAAATCCTGGCCAGCCTCACCTGAGGGATCTCCATATATTCTCCGCTGTGCTCCTGATAGTAATTCATCACATCTTCTTCTGTGATGACTATCTTTGATTTCACCTCATAATTCACCAACTGAAAGCGCTCAATCTCCCCCTTTATCCGCTCTCTATACTCCTCGAGGGTAATCCCTTCCTGCTTCAGGCTGTATATGAGCTCCTCCTGTGTTAGGTTATTCTCCCTCTTTACCCTCTCAATTGCCTCGTCTATATCCCCTGTTGCTACCTTTATTCCTAGTTTCATAACTTGTTGTCTCGTTAGCTTATCATTGATCAGGTTATCCAAGACAGCCCTGCGTACTTCATAGAAATCCTCCTCATCCCTTGCTCGCAACTCCTTGGCGCTCAAACCGGTGATCCTCTTGATTGAGGTATTGAGCTCATGGAGGGTAACTATATCGCTATTCACTATAGCTACAATTCTGTTCGTTATCTCCGCCCGGAGACGATCGGGAGTTGTTGCCAATAGAGCAGGCAACAGCACGAAGGCGAATATTATCCTAAGGCCAGTCCACGACGTATTCAATCTCATCCACCTTCTAATTGCCCTCACGAAGGGCCCTGATTTTTTCTAACAAGGCGTAGTCAATCCTCACAGGGTAATCATTCCTCAGTTGTACAAGCCATGCTGAGTAATGCCTTTCCCTTGCTTCTCTAAGGAGCGTGTTCTCAATTTCGCCCATTACTTCTAAGAGCTCCTTTCTGCCTTTCGGCTCCCTCTTTAGCACCTCTATAATATGATAGCCATAGGGTGTTTCAATGATATCGCTTGCCTCACCAACTGGGATAGAGAATACTATATTAGCCAGGGCAGGGGGAAGGGCATCCCTGGTGGCCCAGTTCTTGACATAATCTCCCTGGAGACCGGACTGACTTGATTGCTCCTTCACCAACGTAGCCATGTCTTCTCCCCCTTGCAGCCGGGCGAGCATGGCCTCAGCCTCGCCCCTTGTCTTAGTAACGATATGCATAAATTCCGCCCTCGGGGGGTGCCAGAACTCCTCCTTCCTCTCTTCATAGTAAGACTTGATAGCATGATAGGGTACAGGGTCCAGCGACCGGGTGTGCTCCTCAACAATCTTCTTGATTAAGAGTTGTTCCCTGAATCTCCTCTTCCATTCAGTGTAATCTATACACCTGTTTACAAGTATTTCCTCAAAGGTGCCCTCCGGATAATCCTTGACAATGTCCTGTATAGCGCGTTCCAATTCAATCTCAGTCACGGTAATCCCCTTATCTCTTCCGTATTGGCAAACGAGGGCATCATCCACGATCCTATCCACAAGACTATCAATAGATGACCATACTTGCCTCTTGGGAATTCCGTTCTCCAGCGAGGTAATCTCCACGATCCTCTCTACGTCTCCCGCTGTAATTGATCGCTCTCCAACCCTGATAACAACGGCCTGGCTTGATCCTGTCTTGGGGGAACATGCTGGCAAGCCGCAAACAAAAAAGAGCCCCACGCACCAAAGGATAAGATTTCGCATTGTAACCGTGTATCTGTACGAATTAATATGAAAAATCATCTAACGTGTTTAAATTACGATACTATCAGGGGAATTGCAAGGGGAATCTCGCTCTACCCTTGCCTCGTTCGATTATCAGTCTTTTACCAGATAGCGCTCAAGGCGGGCTATTATCTTTCCAGCCTCTTCAATGGTGGCAAGGGCCTCCTTTCTTTCGCTCATAACCTTGAGCTTTCGATCGGATAAGAGACGCAAACTACCCGGATGAGGGGCAGCTACATCAATCAACATAGGCGGTGATAGATGGGTGTCCTTGGAGAAGGAAAGTATCACATGGCCATCTTCAACGTCCATGCGTGTTGAGCCGATTCTCTTAAGGCCTATCTTGACCTTGATAATGGAAATAAGGTTTAGAACCTCTTTTGGCGGGGGTCCAAACCTATCCTCGATCTCCCTTACCATCTCCTGTAATTCCAGCTCATCCTTAATGGTAGAGAGACGTCGGTATATGTGAAGCCTCACATCGCTTTCCTCGATATAGCTGTGGGGAATAAAGACCGGTAAATCGCTATTTATCTCAGGGAATACCTCCTCTCTCCACTCCTCTCCCTTTAGCTCTGCCATTGTCTGCTCTATCAGTTTTAGATAGAGTTCATACCCAATAGCCTTGATATGACCTGATTGGGAGAAACCAAGGATGTTTCCCCCACCCCTTATCCTCAAGTCATGTAAGGCGATGTTCACTCCCGAGCCTAATTGAGAAAAATCCATCAAGACCCTTAGCCTCTTCTGGGCATCATCCGTCATTGCAGATCCATCTGAGATCAGGAGGTATGCGTAGGCCTTCACATTGGACCTCCCAGCTCTCCCCCTGAGCTGATAGATCTCAGCCAGGCCAAAGCGGTCAACCCCATTAATGATGATAGTATTGGCAGAAGGTATATCGAGCCCCGAGTCTATTATGGTAGTACATACGAGCACATCCGTCTGTTTAGCCAAGAACCGAATCATCGCGGCCTCGAGATCTCTCTCCTTCATCTGGCCATGGGCAATCTCAATCCTGGCCCCGGGAACAAGCCCTCTCACTGTATCCGCCATTCGACCAATGGTCTGGACTCGATTGTGAACGAAAAACACCTGTCCCCCTCTATCTAACTCCCTTTCGATAGCATGCGATATGGTATCTTCATCGAATCTGGCCACATATGTCTGAATAGACAGTCGATCAGCAGGTGGGGTTTGAATGCTGCTCAGATCCCGGACCCCCATCAGGGACATATGGAGGGTCCTCGGAATTGGTGTAGCCGTCATGGCGAGGACATCAACGAAATGCCGATATTTCTTTAATCGCTCCTTGTGCCTGACACCGAAGCGCTGTTCCTCATCGATTATCAACAGCCCCAGATCTTTGAATACGACGTCATCCGACAAGATTCTGTGAGTCCCAATAACGATATCAATCCTACCACGACGGAGATCTGCTATTATCCTCTTTTGCATGGAGCTAGGAACAAATCGACTCAGGACAGCGATCCGGACAGGATAAGAATCAAAGCGCCTCTTAAATGTGTGGCGGTGCTGTTCAGCGAGAACAGTTGTCGGGACAAGGACAGCCACCTGTTTCCCATCCATAACAGCCTTAAAGGAGGCCCGTATGGCTACCTCCGTCTTACCGAAACCTACATCTCCACAGATAAGCCGGTCCATTGGCCGCTCTAACTCCATGTCCGTGAGCACATCATCAATAGCCTTGATCTGATCTGGAGTCTCCTCATAGTCAAAGAGTGCCTCAAACTCCCGATAGTAGTTATCTGGCTTTGAAAAGGCAAACCCCTTGAGGAGCTTTCTCATGGCATAGAGCCTAACAAGGTCTTTGGCTATCTCCTCTATAGACCTCTTTGCCCTCTTCTTCGTGAGCATCCAGGATCTCCCGCCAAGCCTGTCCAACTGTGGATTTTCATCATCCAAACCAATATATTTCTGGATAATGTTTATCCTATCCGCCGGGATATAGAGGCGATCATTATCCGCATAGTCTATGATTACAAAATCCCTCACCCTGCTCCCGATCTCCATCTTTGAAAGTCCGCCGTATCGGCCAATGCCGTGGTCCTGATGGACAACCAGATCACCCACCTGCAGTTGACTCAACCCCGTCCACGGAATGGCCTGCACCCCTTCCCTTTTCGTTCTTCCTTCTCTGCCCTTCTTTTCCCCGAAGACCTCATCTTCCGTAATGATAATCAGGGCCGAGTCCAGAAATCGAAATCCTTGAGAAAGATGCCCTAAACAGATGTACAATCCCCTTTTCCCCTTTATCCCTGACCAATCTGTCACTATCTCGTGAACCACAAGGTCATAGTTGAGCAGGATTTCTCTGAGCCGGCTTGCCTGCTGCTCCGTCCTACAGATGAGTATGATCAGATTTCCCTCCTCAATCCACGTCTTGACCTGAGCTGCCAAAGGGGCAATGGAGACCTTTTGGTGACCCATCTCTCTATGG
>JABXJZ010000341.1 GCA_013375335.1 Desulfobacterales bacterium | reverse complement strand
CTCGGTATGGAACCGGTCGAGACACTTCGAGCGTTAGGGGAGTTTGGCAACCCTCATGTCTTCGTCGTCGTCAATCCAAGACCCGTGTACCCTACCGGCGGCGTGACGTATCCTGACCTCGATGAGGTTAAGCGGGCAATCGTGAAATTGTCATCGACAACGAGATTCGTTGACGCCACCGAAGAGGCATTGGAAATGGGGAATCCAATATACACGAATGTAATACTGCTGGGCTCATTGGTGGGGGCAAACGTCCTGCCGATTAACAAAGAGACAATGATGCCGATTCTCAAGGAGCGGTTCCCGGGAAAGCTGTTAGAGGCCAATATCAAGGCCTTCCATAAGGGTATGGAGCTTATTGCCAAGGCCTAACGCAGGCTATAGCTGTATAGAATGCATAATTAACCGTAGGCAAAAAATGCAAAAAGAACGGAGGATTGAGCAATGTATGAGTTTGAAAAACCAAGAGGAACGGAAGAAAATGTTGTAAGAGCACGAAAAATCGAGAGCCACCTCAGGCTTCCCACACTGCCGGTTGGCATAAAGATCTACAAGAATGAGGAGCACATACCTGAAGGCATTGGCGCAGAGCCGGACTTCGGCGGCACTTTTTGCCAGTTCGTATCATATTCAAGATTTGAGAGATGCCAGATCAGAAAGAACTACCTCCTCAAAAGAAGGGCAATTACCTGTCCATTTGCTCCCGGCGTCCTTGGTTTTGAAGACTGGAGTGGCCACATTGCTACTGGGGAACACATGGGGGGAGTTCATTTTGAGACTGCGGAAGCTGCCAGGAGGTCTCAGGAGGGTTTACCTAGACTTGAGCCGTTTACTGTGCAAGCTATTCTGGTTGGTCCGTTGCAGGATCTAACTATCGAACCTGATGTAATTGGGTTTGCCATTTTGCCCGGAATGAGCAATAAGGTCTTTGACGGAGCAATGTGGAACACAGGGAAACCAAAGCAGATAACGTATTACAATATATGCGGCATTTGCGGCACTGGCGTTGCCCAGGCATATAAAAATAGAGATCTATTTGTCGTCTTTCCCTGCCACGGTGGTAGAAGGACAGGGTTATTTACCGATACTGAATTGTTTACTGCACTGAATACTGGCTTCTTTGATGAATGGATCTTGGGCATGGAAAAATCCTTTGTCAGTGGTCATTCCTTTCCTGTTGGACATATGTTGCGGCCGAACCCTCCCTTACCGCCTCATTATAAGATCTTGGAATGGCCTGATGAGATTGTACTTTACAGTGAGTGGGAGAAGGAACAGGAAGAGAAACAAAGGAAATAGGAACGCACGATGTGGTTTCGAAGGTTAAGTAGAGCTCATCGGAGGGTTAGCTCCGATAGCCTCAATGCCAGGTCCTCAATGTATGATTGATTCTCGAGTTTCTGCCTCCACGATTGGGGAATAGATTCGATACCTAAATAAGCCCCTGAGACAGCACAGGCCATGGCACCGAGGGTATCCCTGTCTCCTCCGTTTAAGGTGGCACAAAAAAGGCAATCCTCAAATGATTTGGGATGGCGTAGAAAGGAGTAGAGGGCGAAAGGCAGAGACTCATGCACGGCTACTGTGCGACCTAGTTGCTCAGCAGCGAGGGACGGAGGGGTATTCGCAATCATTGACTTTTTCACAAGACGTACTTTTTCCTCCATTTCACGGGTCCTGGCGAAGGTAATGAGTGCATCCACAAATTCGCTATAGGGAAATGACTCCTCAGGGTCAAGTCTCACCGCGAGGGAGACTGCCCTGGCCTGGACTGCTGCACCGTCCATTCCCAGGGGATGTGCATGGGTGACAGAGGCAGAAGTGCATGCCTTCACATAGAGATCACGGGAGTCATAAAAGAAGAGCGCTACAGGGACGATCCTCATGGCAGCACCGTTGCCAAAGGAACCCGCGCCTCCAAATAGACTCCTCGCTGCCTCAGCATAGGTGATGCCGAGCCGTTGTACCATTGAGAATATAGTTGGCGGTCCTGATGCATAGCCACGCCACGGCTCCTTCTGGTAATTACGCTTGAACGTTTCTCCCACGTCTTGTTGATCAAGATCACCCTTTTTTAGGATAGATTCTGCAAGGCCCATGGACATAGCAGTATCGTCTGTGTAGCGGAGCCCTTTCGATCGGTCCAGCTGGAGGCAAAGATCCTCTCGGTTGGTGTAGTGGAATGCAAGCTCACCGACCGCATCGCCCAGAGCGCTGCCAACCATGCCACCCAGATACTTTGCCTTGATATCAGTCATGGGCATTTGATATCTTAGATTGAAGAAGCAATTATATACCTTCA
>JABXJZ010000340.1 GCA_013375335.1 Desulfobacterales bacterium | reverse complement strand
GACATGGGACACCGGGGCCACCACGGACCCCCTCGTGGTCGAGGCCATTATACACAAACTGAGGGAGTTGCCGGTGGAGATCTACGTCGTGGAGTCTGACGCCACCATGACCAACGCGGACAAGGCTTTCAGGGCTACCGGCATGGATGAGGTGTGCGAGAGGAACGGCGTAGGGTGGATAAACCTGCGCCACGCCGGGGACAAGGTGGAGATCCCGGTTCCCGATGGATATACCTTCGACAAAATAAAGGTGCCCCGCATCGTGGCCGAGTCCGCCGTAATAAGCGCCGCGAAGCTGAAGACCCACAGCGAGACCGGGGTCACCCTCGGGATGAAGAACATGTTCGGCGTCCTCCCGGACAAGTTCAAGGGTAGGTACCACATGAGGGGGATGCACAGGGTCATCGCGGACATAAACGCCGCGGTGAGGCCGGCCCTGACCGTCATTGACGGCTTCGTCGCGATGGAGGGGAGGGGGCCGGTCCACGGCAGGCCGGTCCGGATGGACGCGATCATAGCCGGGGGGGACGTCGTCGCCACGGACGCTACGGCGTGCAGGGTGATGGGGTTCGAACCCCGCCGGGTCGACCACATAAGGATGGCCCATGAGAGGGGCCTGGGCGAGATAGAGGAAATAGCGGTCGTGGGCGACGGGGTCGAGGCCGTTAAGAGGGAATTCGACAGGACCTAGGTCTCTGATGCGCCCTGGGCGAGCCTCATTATGTCGCGTATGCCGAAGGAGTACATCTTCGAGAGCTCCTCGGCCTCCTCTGTAGGGACGCCGCAGGCTATCATCTCCTCCCTGAAGCGCTTCACCGCCCTCCTTCGCTTCAGGTAGAAGCTGGCGACTATCCCGGGGAGGCTGAAGATCAGCCTGAAGAAGTTAAAAATGGTGGTTAGGACCTCGACCGCCCTCACTTCTCAGCTACTCCTATTCCCGATGTTGCCCCGTGACGCGGAGCTCCCTCAGCATCTTGGACCAGCTTGTGAGCGTCCCCAGGTAGTCCTTGGTCATCTCCATGGCCTCCGCCTCGGGGATGCCCCCCTCGATCAGGCTCTTCCTGAACTCGGCGACGGCCTTGCCCATGTTGGCCGCGGACTCGGGGGAGAAGAGGCTGTCGAGTATGCCCCTTATCATGGCCGGGAGCTTCGTCGAGAGGGTCTCGAATATCTCGGCCACCTCGGCTGCGTCCTTGGATGAGTGCCTCCTTTCTTTTTCCATGCGTTTCACCTCGTCATTCTATAGGGGTGGTCAGGGGCAATAGGCGTTTTGGATAAACCTGACCAGAAAGTGGTCAGTCGACCGCGGTGGTTGCTTCGGGTCGTGTGACTGGACCCTTCGGCTACTGTGGTGGTTATGTTCGTTTTTCGGTTTTAGTGGCGTTGTTGTGCTTGAATTCGTTGCTTATGAGCACATATTGTGCTGAATCGGATCGCGCTCGCAAATAATGTTCTGAGTGTTTTTCGTGGTGCGTGTAAACCCAAACCTAACATGAGTGGAGGATTGGGTATCGTGTGAAAATAAATATATTGAAATCATGCATGATATAATATATTTTAGTTTTACATTATGATCAATATTAAATACGACTGTTTTCAACTTGCAGTTACAGATTTAAAGGCAAGTGAAATCATGAGTGATAAAGGAACATTCTCATCGACTACAATAGCGCTCTTAATAGTAGGTTTAGTTATTGGGGCTGGAGGAGGGTACTTCGCTTCATCAAGCTCACTCCAACCAAAAATCGATGATCTAGAAAACCAAGTCTCATCCTTGAACTCAGAAGTAGCCACTCTAGACACAGAAGTAAACGCTCTTGGAGAAGAGAATTCAGACTTGGAGACACAGGTCTCGGAGTTAATCACTGAGAAATCATCACTTGAGACCCAGCTTGAAACAGCACAGGCTACAATCTCTGAGAAGGAGAACGATATCTCGTATCTAGAAGAAGCCATAGAAGATTATGAAGATCAAATCGAAGAACTTACAGCTCAGCTAGAAATTTACATTGTCACTCCAGGCTACAAAAAATTCTCAATATACGGACTCTCGTTCGAGTATCCCGAGGGATATACAACATCTCTATCAGGTTTACTTGAGAGCACAGCCACAGAAAATTCTGGTTATGTAATGGCTATATCGATGGACGAAAGCGAGAGTTATCATGTCGTATGGATGTACACACTGATAGCTCCAGACTTGGATATGGGTCTGGACGGTGGTTTGGCTGAGCTTGAACAGTTCAATTTAAAACTTGGTCCTAGGGAAACTTCAGAGCTCAATGGACATGTGATGAGATATCAGGACTTATC
>JABXJZ010000065.1 GCA_013375335.1 Desulfobacterales bacterium | reverse complement strand
CTTTCGGGGCTCGCAGGCGGGGAATACTTACCCCTTCCAGCCTCTAAAGGGCTGGCTTTCCCCTTCCTGCTCACCCTGGATGGGTACCCCACCTCTCCAGCAATTTACGCTCAAGGACAACGGTTTTCTCCAAAGATTAAGGAAACTCCAGAGCAAAATATCATTGCCGCACGTCAAAGTTTCCCTTTTGATAACTGCTCACGTGGGTTGCTTCCTGACACTTTCCCCATTCTTTAAGAGTGGGGACAGCGAGTCTATAACCTGAGAAAGGTATCCCAATCGACTGACATCTAGAGAGATACACAGCCACTACCTACCAGGTCCAGTTGGTACAAACATCTCTTGAGCAAATAGTCGCAATTTTTTGACCATTCTGCCGAATCTTTGCATAGATGCGGAAATCTTCGTGACAACGATGACTTATTGAGGTTATACTATGTATGTGTAAAGTCATTGTGGCATAAGGCTTGCTGTACACCAGGTGTTGGCTGAAGGCTTCTTTGCCCAAGAGAACGGCAAATTGTACCCAGCAATCATGGGAGGAGACAAAGATCCTGGTGAACCAGATCGAGGAACTCCGTGAAAAATGCGAAGGCTATAGGAGGGCAACGAATAGGGAGATCGATGTATTGAAAGTCGGGCACCGTGTGGAGGCGCTTCTTATCCCGAAAGGGGACTTTCTGCCAACCAGAATCTGCCATAGTCCCTATCAACTTGAATAAGAAAGCTCTGTTTCCACTGAGAGTATGAAAAACTTCCAGTCCTTCAGTGTTTCACCAGGGGCCAGACTACCCCTAAAGGCGTCCAGCCCTATTGATCCCTCACACATTTTCAAACACCTTACCTGGGGCTTTTGTGCCTTTCTGCTGGTCTTTTTCTGCTTGAGGCCATCACAGGCTCAGGAAGAACAGAAGACCTATGCCATATCTCTTGTTAAGACGGCGGAGATGGGGAAAGAGATCTATGAGGTTGATAACAGGAAGGTCCTGACACAGGCCTATATCGTCAAGAAAGGGGATTGCTTATGGAAGATCTTAAGAGAAATGGGCTTGTGGAGACAGGGCAATATATCGGAGCTTCTTTCAGTCATTAAGAAACTGAACGGATCTTTGCGTAACCTAGATCTGATCCACCCGGGTGAGAAGATCATTATTCCGCTTAAAATTACGCCACTTGCACCTAATCTTGCCCAGGAACGCTCCTCGTTGAAAAAGAGAACCCTCCTCAAAGGTCTAACGGATCTGAAGTTTGAAAATTATACTGTCATGCCTGGCGATAGTCTAACCAAGGTTGTTAAGGCTCGGTACAAAATGCCTCCCGAGTATTTGTACAATGAGTATCTCGACCTCGTTAAGGATTTGAATCCTTCCATCAAAGACTTAGACGCCATATACCCGGGCCAAATCATTAGACTCCCCATGTATTCCCCTGAAATTGCCAGAGGGCCCATTGGACCAGTGATCCCTCCGAAACCTGAGGATAAGAGTGAAGACAAAATCGCAGACCTAAAAGTAAACACCGTAGCTCATGATCTGTGCAAGATATTTTTGGAAATGGGAGAGGTGTGTGTTCAGTCCGGTGAGCATTTCATCCCCTTGAAATCAGGGGCGCAGATAAATCTCAAGGCCGCATCTTTTCCCATTATTGACCTCCAAAATGGTCAAACCGTGGTCGTGGACCTGAGGGGTGGTCTCCCTGAGAAAATGGGTAACCTTATAGAATCCTGCTGGCGAGACTATCGGGTTGTCCGCCTTGTGGAGAGAGATGATTTAGGGTCAGCCCTGGACAAAATTTTGAGGGTGTGCAATTACCCTAAGGTATTCAAGAGGGGTGAACCCTTTGAACTGCAAGGGGACATCGCTTTCAGGATCACGGCGGACTGGATTGTAGTTCTGTCGGAAACTCGATCGGATAAAGGACTCCGTGTTGTTGTCATTAACTTAACGGGCACTTCTACACCGGGTACGCCCCGGATTATCAGGGATTACCTGGAGGGTTTGGGTGTCAAGGTTATCGACTATCCCCAGGTAGATGAGGACTCGTCTGAAGGCGCTCATGAGATCGAGATATTGGAAAGGGGAACGGATTCCTTATCACTAATAGAAACGGCGTTTAACCTTATAGGCCAACCCTTCTCTCCCCAGGTGGAAATCCCGGTTTATCAAAGCCACAGGCCCGACTTTCAACTGACTGTCAAGGCGAATTTCTTCCTCAAGATCAAGGGAAGAGACGCCATAGTTGACCTGGCAGGTCTGGAGCCTGAGATCATTTCTCTTCTGGAAGAACACCAGTGCTTATACCTTTCATTGGTGGCTGAAAAGGACCCGTTGGACATGGTTGCAAAAACTCTCAAGTTCCTTGATATTCAATTTGATCCTGGTCCTCATTCCTTCATGGCCACCACGAGAAATGATTGGAGAAATATCAAATTAACCCTACCTGGGATCATCTTTTCAGATTCTCGCGGAAAGCCTATTCTTGCCACCTCACTGAACCTGCCAGGTGAAATCGCAGCATTCTTATCCCAGAAAGGCTATAAGATCTGGCTTTGTCCCCTCTATCTCTCACAGGGGCCTGACCCCTCGGACAAAGAGGAGAACTGACCGTATATTCTATATTCCGAGCACAGCTGATAAGGACTTCTGTCCGCATGTTAGTCCTTAAGAGGCCTCGTAAGGCCTTGATCAGCTGCGGATTGTCGTAAAGGACAAAGTTTCATCTCTCAGTCCTAGGTCTTTTCTTCTCCCCCACATTTCGTGCTTTGTGGAGCGGTGCGGAGTGCAACCAACCAATTGAGCCGATAAGTTCTTCCTGTCGATCGTGCATCGGCACTTCAATGAGAGCCGGGCGATCCGCAGCAAGCGCGTCTTGCAAGATCGACTTGAAATTTGACAAATCTTCCACTCTCACCGCGTAAGCCCCAAAGGACTTGGCAAACTGCACCAAATCAGGGTTGACCAAATCCGTATCAATGGTACGTCCCTCACAGTACTTCTGCTGCGATCCCTTCACTGAACTCAAGGCAGCATCATTTACAACGACCGTCACAACGTTGATGCCGTACATCATCGCTGTCGCCATCTCTGAGGCCCCCATCATAAATCCACCATCCCCGCTCAGGCACACAACTGGCTTATCCGGATGGGCGATCTTTGCACCGAGCGCTGCGGGAAACGCGTAACCCAACGCAACGCCAGTGCACGGATAGAGGAAGGTTCCCGGTCGGTGAACGGGAAACTCAGCGAATGAAGCGTAGCCGATTGCGTGGACATCGACGGAGAGGATGCCATCCGCCGGGAGCACCTCGCGGATTTCAGGCAACAGGGGCACTCTCGGTTGCATGGCAAACCTCTCTCGGAGGCGATCAAGTGAAGGTTTCCATATCCCCTTCCCCTCATCGACCTCCTCACGTAATGCCTGCAACGTCATTTTTAGATCACCAACGACGCCACTGTCGCAAGGATATTCACGTCCTATTTCCGAGGCATCCTCATCGATCTGAAGTAGTGGCCGTGGGAGTTTAAGGGTCCAATTCCTCGTATCGAGCGACGTGAAACGGGTACCAATTGCGAGCGTGCAATCAGCGAGCTCCATCGCTTGACGTGCCAGAAAACTATTGCTGTCCCGCAGCGCCAGCGGGTGGTCCTCCCGCAGTGCACCTTTGGCACATCGTGTCACGGCAACGGGGGCATTGAGTTTCTCTGCGACCTGGCGCAATGCCTCATAGGCATCAGAGTGAATAACAGCCGAACCAACAAACAGAATAGGCATCTGCGACCGCTTCAGTGTTTCGGCCATGGATCGCACATCGGCGGCATTCGGTGGGACGCGTCCTGGTCGACGAACACGCGGCGGAATAGTGACATCAGAGGCCCCGGTGATAACATCCGCTGGGAATTCCAGCATGACGGGCCCCGGGCGACCCGTTTTCATGGCACGGAATGCATCTTCAACGACAGTGGGTATCTGCTCGACTGCTCGCACAATTGCGCAATACTTGGTAATGGACCCGAAGAAACTCATCTGATCTAAGCCGTGGAACATCTTGCTCGGGTCTTTGGTGTAATATTTTGAATCACTCTGTCCGGTAATGAGTAGCACTGGCACGCAATCTGTGAATGCCTCCAGAATTCCGGTTGACGCGTTGCTCGCACCTGGTCCTGGAACTGTCAGTGCGACCCCCACCTCTCCACTAGATCGGGCGTAACCGTCTGCCATCTGCGTGGCAGCGTACTCATGACGTACAAGATAATGATCGATGACACCTGCCCCGCAACGGAGGAGCGAGTCATAGATCTGTATGTTTTGGGTCCCAGGCATGCCAAAAATGCAGCGTACCCCTTGCGCCTTCAAACACTCTATTAGAATATCCCCACCTCTCATAGCGAGTCTACTCCTCAAAATAAGTAACGAGCTGGTGTATACCACAAACCAATGAGACGAAGCGCTTATATCACATTTCCATAGCGGATTCATATTTTTTAGGTGCAAGTCGAGCCCACACTTTCCTAGTACCCCCGGTGATGAAGTTCCTTACGGTAGTTTCGGCTTTGATTTCGATCTGTATTCCATATTAGAATCGGATTTTGGTATTATCAGTCCAGTTTAGTCATTTCTGTTAGCTCTAGTTTCTTAATGCTTCCCTCGAGGTCACCTCACGATCGAGCGGCTTTTGCACCAGGGAGGAGGTGTGAATAAAATCTGATTTACGGTTCTATAAGTTATGAAGGGAGTTTCTTATCCTGGGTTGTGTATATTGGCGCGCCTCGAGATCTTTTACTCACACAGGCACGTAAACGTTTCCCTCTAGCTGAAAACAGTGGTAAACTGTCATTCCCAGCTCTGCTCGGATCTCGGCGACGCCATCAAGGAAATCAAGGATCTTGCGGTGGGCTTCTGGGCTCACGAAGGTACGCTCATTCTTGATCCCACTGTCCGCCAATGACCAGTGACTGTAGTCTGCGCAATAGCCGCTGTTGAACTGGACCACAGAACTGTCGATGCCGCAGATATGAAGGGGTAGACTAATAGGGTGAACTGAATAGGGGCAGATGCAGAAAATGGCAGAGCTGAACCTTGCCTTTTCCAGGCTGGGGACAAAGATGTCGTGGAGGACGTCCAAGGCTGAGGTCATGATATGCATGTTCGCTCCGGCCGATAGGGCTTTGGTAGCGATCGGTCTAATGTCGCACCCATGGCAGACGAAAGGGATTTCTTTTGGTTTAGATATGTCCAGTTCGGCCATATACTGACAGTAGTGATTGAATCGTCCTGCTGGGCATCCATTGTGAGAGCCTAACTCTCTGATGGCTTTCTGGCAGAAGCTCACGGCTACCAGGAAAGTCCCCTCTGCCTCGGCGGCCCTGTGCTGAAAGTCCTTCTTAACTTTTGGGAAGAGGTGGGTGGTGTCGCTTCCCTTGCTATCACGTTTGACCACACGCCGGTAGGAGAGAAGACCAGCTAGGGTGCGAAGCGGATGCCGGAAAACTACCTCTTGAAGGAAGGCAATGGCGTATCGATGGGGCAGACTTCTGAAGGAGAAGTCCCAGGCCCTGAGGCCGAGAAAGGCCTTTTCGTCCAGTTTGCGAAGCAGATCATCGTAAGGGGCCATTGGCTATTCCTTACAACAGCGCCTTCATGCGCTCCAGGGTAGAATTATCTTAACACCAAGGAAACCAAAGGGCAATGGTAGGGCTTGAGGCAATGAAGACCCGTGCACAGAGAGAGGAAGGAGCCAGTTGGTTTACGGATTGCATTCCTGGCGATGAGTACTTGTGGACTAGCGGATTTGTCAGCGAACGCCTCAGCGAGCCTGTGTCTCCTCTGGGATGGTCATTGGTTCGAGAGTTGTTAGAGGAATTGGCCTTTCGAGATCCACTTCGTTATATGGGCTATTCCCAGGCCGACAGCTTACCAGTCACCAAATTGTATCGTGGCCACCCGTTTGTTAATGGCACAGTCTTTGGGATTCTCTATAAGCCCTTTCCCGAATTTCTCCTGCCGGAGGACGCCTATCGTTACTTCCCCGGCGGGGACAGAAATCTGAGGAAACGGGCCAGCTATCCCCCCTCAGTCTTCGCGCCGCGTTTCCTGTTCTCAATACTACGAGCCTTCCTTCGTGATCCGCAAAGCTGGTCGCCCTGGCACAATTACCGACAGTGGGCTCGGTTTACTACCGAGCATCAGACGCAGATGGCGGCCATTGCCGAGAGGATTGAAGGTCTGAGAAAGGCTACTAGTGGGGTAAGCATGGGGGAAATCTGGGCGGTCATCAAACAGGCCCAGGCACTGAACAAGGGATTGTTGGCTCTGCACCGCTGGAGTTTGACCCATGCCGACCTCCTCTACAGTCTGTTACGCAAGTTGATGGCAGTCTGGCTGGGCGAGGGGAAAGGGACAGAGCTCTCTGCGAAGCTGGTATTAGGTCTGCCCAACAAATCGCTGGAACTGGACCGGGAGTTACAGAAGCTAGCCGAGGTGTCATCAGGTGAACTCTACGAAGCGTCCCTGGCGGCCTTTTTGGCCCACTATGGGCATCGTTCCTTCAGCCTGGACATCTACCGACCCAATTTCTCGGCTGACCCCACCCAGGTAAGAGAGCTAATCGAAGGCCTGAGAGAGGGCAAATCCGAGTTAGTTACGGAGGATGGGGCGAGGAAGCGGGATAATGCTTGTAAGCAGGTCAGAGAGGTGCTAGCAAAAGGATCTTACCTGAGTCCGATCCAGTGGTTGGTTAGCAGAATGAAGATGGCGCTCTTCAACCACCTCCTGATCTTGGTGCAACGTTACATGCCTCTCAGGGAGGATCAACGCTTCTATTGGCAGAAGGGCCTGGCTGCCATTCGCGAGCTCTTCTTAATGATAGGAGATAGGCTTGTAGCCGATGGGCTGCTGAATGATCGTGAGGAGGTATTCTTCGCTGCAAAAGACGAGATTGAGGACTATGTGAGGGAAAGAAAGGCCTTCCCTACTCATCTGGTTCAAAGCAGACAGAGGGAGTTCAGGCAGCTCCAGGAGGAACACAGGCTCGCTCCCTATCTGGCCTATCCTGCCTTTCTGGTCGGTAACCGCCCGCTCAAGGTTTCACACGGTAAGGAACAGCTCCTGGTAGGGCGCCCTATTAGCCCAGGCGTTAAGATAGGCCCGGTTAGGGTAGTAGACGACCCAGCTCAGTTCAGCAAGGTCCGGGCTGGAGACATCATGGTGACCAAAACTACCGATCCGGGTTGGACACCAATCTTTGGCAAGCTCGGAGGGCTAATCATGGAGACCGGAGGGCAGCTATCCCACGGTGCGGTTGTGGCCAGGGAGTACGGCTTGCCGGCCATTGCCGGCATTGCCGGAGCCACTCAGCGCCTCCATGACGGCCAGGTGGTGCTGCTGGATGGCTCGTCAGGGAGGGCCGAAGTCATCGGTTGAAGAGGATCGCACAGGGCTTTCAGTTTTTTCTGGTTAGATCGGATTACGGGATCGTAACCCAAGGTACTTACGAGCTTTACAACAAGTTCCAAGAAAGATAGGCAGGTAGGTGTTTATCTCAGTCGCAATTCGTTGATCTTGCACCACGGTTGAAACTGTGTAATTCAGTTAGCAATCGTCCCACAGCGTTGTCGCTGTGTGCT
>JABXJZ010000339.1 GCA_013375335.1 Desulfobacterales bacterium | reverse complement strand
TACTGGGCCGGAAAAACACCGAACAGCTTTCTACCATGCGATTCCTTCTGTTGTCGCAGGTAATCCTTGCGCGATGGCGGATAAGATCGAGTTATGATTTCCATATAAAACCTTTTATCGGCCCGACCCCGATGTAATCGGGAAATACTTTTTCGTCTAATTCTTTAAAATGGCAGCTCATTCTCGCAGAGCCGTAGTCTGTGAATGACTCTCATTTTTCATGCTGGCAACATGCTCACAAATATCGAAGATTGGCAGGGGTAACCAGTATATCAACACAACCTATTGCTGTGTAACGCCTAATTGCGGCAAGTAGGACTTTGAATTTGGCAGAACGAATGCTTGTGTTGGGATAAAAAATGGTGGACGGTATATCCCACTCAGGTCAGAGCGCTACGGATGATCCGCATTGATGCCACTTAAGGCAAGATTTGACGCTTCGGAACATGGACCTGGAACCGATACTTAATCTTCGGGCTTCAAACCGTCCACCAAGGGCAATTTACAGGCAGCTTCTGGCTTTGTCAAGATTTTACGCAAGACCTTGTAAAGTCTTTCTCATCTACCCACTGTTCTTTCCCCGCCGAGCCTTATGTTATGCTGCCTATATGCAGCTTTATATTACTGCAACAGGAAATCCGGTCACTGAGAAGTTTTTGTGAAGGCAAGAGGAATCAAGGACTTACCCCTTTCCCGGGCCATCTGCATCATGGCATCGCGGGGTTTTCGAGGGGGTTCGTGGCGCTCCTCTTCCGGCTTCGGCTTAAGACTCAGGGCCCCGCTAGTGCACCTAGTGACGCACAGTCCGCAGCCGATACAGCGGTCAAGGTTAACCCCAGCCACTTCCTCCGGCCCGATAGTGATGGCCCCCATCTGACAGCGATCCAGGCACGTCTCGCAGGCAGAACACAAATCGGAATCTACCACAGCATAGTAATTGGATATGACCATCTCGGCTGGCCGAGGATGCTTTTTGAGAGCCCGAAGCATGCCACAGCAATCCCCGCAGCAGTTGCAAATCGCACCCGGATCCTGGGCATTTGAAGGCTGGGGAACCAGGCCTGCTTCCTCGCATTGGTCCAGAATTTCAAGGGCCCCTTCCTGACTGATCCACCGACCCATTTCCCGTTCAACGTAGTACTTGGCGTGGGATCCGAAAGAAAGGCAAACCTCAAGGGGCTTATCACAGGCTTGATCTATGAGACCCTGTTGGACTCTACAGATGCAATTGGCAACAGCGATCCGCTCCTTGGATTTTATAATTTCCCGGACATCTTCGTACGGGGCCACCGACCACGAGACATTAATGGCGCGATTAACCGGTATCGTCCGCATAGGTAAAGTCTGTTGTGAGGTGTGGCGGCCGAAGGCCTCCTCGAAGTATTGTTCCATTAATTGGGCCAGCTCGCGGTCCATGGTCTTCACCTGAAATTCATAAACCCCGATCACAAAGGGCGTTGCGGCGTACTGGATCGAGTCTTCCTTTCGCAGACGGAAGATGAGCCCTTTCTCGGCCATGCCCTCCAGAAGGACAGCCACTTGGTCCGGGTCCTGTTTCATCCGTCCAGCCACGGCCTCAGGTGCCTCGAGCATCATGCTGAGATTCAGGTACATATGGGCCTCTTCCTCGGTAAAGAGCTTTTCAAGAATCTTCATTTCCACACCAGATGTTGTGGTTGGAAAGCCGACAGAGTACTGATCCAACTGTTCCCGCAGCTCGTAATAGATCTTGTTAGGCACGCTATCCTCCTTTCTCACCTCTTGAGAAACTGATTTTCCCAGAACAGCCGAAAATGAAACCTCTCGCAAGCCATTCTGGTGCCTTTTCCTGAGCTGTAAACCACTATCTCCGCCCTTACCGGGTCCAACAGATCACTTAGCTCACTACCCCGTAAGTCGGCAGCACCGTTTATTGTTAAAAGGAGATGCCTTATGAGGCAATCATACGCAGGCATGGATCTACATTCAAGAAATACTTTGGTAGCAGAAGACTTCTGTTTGTGAAGCATACGACAGCTCATATCTTGAGCCTTCAAAGCATGATAAGTAGGAAACCGTTACAGCCTCAATGTCTTCAACTTTCATTATTTCCTCCTTATTATCTATTACTCTTCTCTCTCGATAAGTGTGGCCACGCCCTGTCCACCACCAACGCAGGCATTGGCCAGGCCATAACGCCCGCCTTTTACACTCAGAATACGCGCCAGGGTGCCCACCAGACGAATACCTGTGGCGCCCAAGGGGTGACCGATGGCAGTGCCGCCACCCATGACATTGACCTTATCCGGATCAATACCTAGCTCCTTAATGCAGTT
>JABXJZ010000338.1 GCA_013375335.1 Desulfobacterales bacterium | reverse complement strand
GCCATCGCTACCCCTTTGAGAGCGAGGTTGCTGGATTCGGTGCTCCCTGAGGTAAAGATCAGCTCTTTAGGGGACGCTCCCAAGGCGGTAGCTAGAGTCCCCCGGGCCTTCTCCAACGCCTCCTTTGCTTCTATACCTATGGAATACCCGAACTCCGAGGTAGCCACGGCGTAAGTCTCAAAGAAGTAAGGCTTCATAGCCTCCAGAACCCGTTCATCCAACCGAGTACTTGCCGCGTTATCTAGATAAACAAGTTTGCCGAACATAGTTGATTAACTCCGCCTAATTGTTCTCTCTATATGAACAGAGTTACTGCTGATTCCCTGGCCTCCTGCATGTAGGCGCCCACTGCGCAGTACTCATCTATCAGGTCTTGGCGCAGGTCCTCAGGCTTGATGCCCATAATCTCCATTGTCATGTCGCAGGCCATGACTTTGCCCCCGAGCTCTTTGAAGTCCTTGAGCAGCTTTTCCAGGGAGGCCACCTTGGCCTTTTTCATCCGCCGTTTTACCATCCACCTGCCAAGGCCAAGCAAGTTCATCTTTGAAAGTGGGCCCCTCTCCAGCGCACCTTTTTTGAGGCGTTGAAGTCCCCAGAAGGTAAAGAATAGTGAGGCTTCCATTCCCATCGCCAGGGCGCCGTTAGCGACGATGAGTGCACTGTAGATCTTATCCATATCACCGCTGTGAACTATTATAGTAATCTTATCAGCCATGAGGGTTCACCTGCCTTTATCTGCGTATTGTAATCTTCCATACGGGGCCTTCGTCTTCCACGCCCAGAAGCTCCAATTTTAGGGCCTCTACCGCCATAGGTATTTCCTTTTTTGATGCTGGATGCGTTCCGATGACTTCCACTACATCACCTGGCGACGCCTTTCGAAGCGCCTTTCGTGTCTCAATTAAAGGTACCGGGCAGGCCTCGTATCTCACATCCACTTTTATTGTTTCCATGCTTTCTTGCCTCCTGTACTTGCACGCAACAGTGACGCATGCTTGTATTCCACCAGATACAATCGAGTTCGTATAGTAATATTACCATTTCAATAATATTATAATAAGCAAAGAAAATTTGTCAATGTCCTCATGACAAATTCGGGCAACCCCAGCTCTTGGCCCTAGGCTCTTTTCGGGCTCTTTTCCCTTTGCCGGTCAGCCAGGTCCTGTAAGGTCATAGACTCCAACACCTTGTCAGACGCTTGCTTCATCTCCAGCCAGACATCACGGGCCGCGCATACGTCACTTTGTGGGCATGCTCTAGGCTCATCCACACAGTCAACTGGCGCGAGTGAACCTTCTGTAGCCTGAATAATCTCACTGAGCCTTACTTCTGCTGGTGGCCGGGCCAGTACAAACCCCCCGCGAGCGCCAGGAATCCCCCGGACTAACCCGGCTGCCCTAAGGGGAATAAATAGCTGCTCGAGATACCTCGTGGAAATCCTTTGCCTCCCTGATATGTCTTTGGCCATTATCGGGCCTTGTCCAGAGTGCAGGGCCAGGTCAAGCATTGCCCTTACCGAATACCTTCCTTTAGTAGAAAGTCTCATTTTCTATTACTAATGTTATTATTTTTCTAATATTATTTCTCAAGGGGAATTTGTCAAGGTCATGGCAAAAGGGCAGTGCTGGAGGGCTTTTTCCTTGACACACAATCCTACTGACAGCTCCTCCTAGATATTCTTTTGAGAAATGGATGCGCCCTCTCAACACATTGCCAAGTGTTATGAGAAGACAAATGAACGGACTGTGACGAAGGGTCTTCCGTATTTCCATATACTTACCCCTCTTCTCCATTGTTGATAGCAATGGTGTCATGTTCCATCCATCCCTCATATGAAGGGCTGCCTTTTACTGCTTTGTTTTTCCTTCGCAGAGCAATAGGTGTTCTAACGGGTAGAGGTAAGTAGCTGAGAAAAAAGCGTAGCTGATTTGCCAGCCCATCTTCAGCCGCTCGTTATCTGAAATTCATATCCAAACGTCATCTTCTGCAGTCAAATCACCACCAGCGTCTCCCGTATTGGTAGTACCTGCAGGTTCTACAAGCATTATCTTACATTCTTCTTGTGCGTATGGTTTATGTTCCATTCCTTTAGGGACAACAAACATTTCTCCAGCCTTCAATTCGACCTTTCCATCACGCAGATTGATGGACATTTCTCCATCAAGAGTTATGAAAACCTCATCTGTATCAGCGTGGCTATGCCAGACGAAGTCGCCCTGAAGCTTCACTAACTTGAAATGGTAGTCGTTCATTTGGGCAATGATCTTAGGTGACCAATGATCAGAGAATTTGGCGAGTTTTTCTTGAAGATTGATGGCCTTATAGTC
>JABXJZ010000337.1 GCA_013375335.1 Desulfobacterales bacterium | reverse complement strand
TGTGTTGGCTTAGACGGCCTCAATGGGATCTACGTGACTACCTATGATATTGATCAGAAATACGGAACCAACTACCATGAGAGGTTCAAGAAGTACCTGGCTGAAGTGCAAGAAAACGACTGGATGCCTTCAGGGGCTATGACCGATGCCAGGGGTGACAGGAGCCTCCGGCCTAGTAAGCAGAAGCGTCCTGATGTTTACCTGCATATAAAGGAGCGGTTGCAGGATGGAATCATTGTCTCCGGAACCAAGGCACACATCACCGGTGCTATAAACAGCCACGAGATTATTACGATGCCCACCAGGACCATGACCGAAGAGGACAGGGATTATGCGGTTTCCTTTGCTATTCCCGCTGATACGAAAGGCGTCACCTACGTGTTCAGCAGACAGACAAACGATACCAGACGCTTAGATGGGATCCTGGATGCGGGAAATCCAAAGTACGGTATCGTGGGCGGTGAGGCCGTGATAATCTTCAATGATGTGTTCGTCCCATGGGAGAGGGTGTTCATGGCTGGTGAGTATGATTTTACGACTGAGCTTGTGGAGACCTTCGCCGGATACCACAGGAGTAACTATGGGGGTTGCAAGGTGGGCCTGGCTGACGTGGTGATAGGTGGATCAGGCTGGATAGCTGAAGCCCATGGGATTGGCACGGCCTCTCACATTGTTGACAAATTAACGGAGATGATCGCAATGGCTGAGACCTGCTGGTCGTGCGCCCTGGCATGCTCCTATGAAGGATACAAAACCCCTTCCGGTGCATACCATATCAATCCCCTTCTGGCCAACGTGACCAAACTGAATATAACGAGGATGGTCTATGAATGGATGAGGGTGGGCCAGGATATAGCAGGTGGAAAGATTATAACGCTGCCATCGGAGAAGGACCTCAGTCACCCTGAGTCTGGAAAGATTATAGAGGAGTGTTTTTCGGGTAAAGAAGGGGTTCCACCCCTTGATATCATCAAGATGTTGAGGTTGATTGAGAATATGTCCGTCGGTGCCGGGCTCCCCGAGGCAATGCATGGAGCAGGTTCTCCTGCAGCTCAGAAGATCATGATTGCAAGGAGGAGCGGGATTGATGGAAAGATGGAGCTTGCTAAGAGCATAGCGGGCATAGGGAAGGACGAACATTTTGAGGCTATCATCGGTAGGGACGAAGCTGCGCACTGGGATGAGGTGAGGAAGAAGATAGAGGGAAAAATGGTACAGATATATTAACTTGTTAGTAGCGTTCAAAAATTGAGGCACAATGTTTTCGTGGGTTAAATAATAACCTTCCGCGAAGCTATCTGGCAATGCCAATTTCCTCAAGGTGATATCTATTGGCTGAGAGGGAGGTGGCCAAGTATTTGGGGTTTGAGAAGCTACAGCAAGACTCCCAGAGCTTTTTTAGAGTAAACCCCAAATACTTGGCCACTGCAAAGTCCAGTGGAATTCTTTATGAGATATCACCTTTCGGAAACAGTCATTGCCCTCCTAAGCCCTGATGTTTGCGAAAAATAAGTGCAGCTTGACAAAGAATTTACAATGCCTCAACTTTTGAACGTTACGAATCTATTTTCTGTCAGTAGGACTTTTTAGCCTTTATGTTCTCAATTGGGGTAAGGTACTGCGGTGGATGTAATCCCCGGATCGATAGATCAAGGATAGTGAGGGATGTAAGGGCGGGTTTAGAAAGGGTTGGCTTGAAAGTAGATTTCACCACTGATAAGGAACAACCTGTTGATGTAGTGCTTTTGATAAATGGTTGCATGCACGCCTGCCTTGAAGGAGAATACTCCACGTCTGGTCACGATCAGCAACTTATATCCGTAAGGGGTGAGATGGTTGACGATCAGTATATTGAAGAGGATCGCATCCCAGAGTTCTTGGTCGAAAAGATCTTGGAGCTTCTACCTGGGGATACGCTTACATCACTGGGGTTTAAAGGCGAATCTTGAACAGCGGACGCAGGCCAGGCTGACCTCAATGCCGTCATATTCAGCCGAGCCCCAGCCCGATGACGGCCTGGGACGTTTGCCTCTTCAGCGTTGTTACCTCTCTCGCTCCATCCTCTCAAGCTCGCCGTGCAGCTTTTCAGCATTCTCCCTGACGTAGTCCCTCACCTCCGCGTCCAACTCCTTGTACTCATCCAGTGCATCCCTGAAGGCAAAGAGGTCCATTTCGCACAGGGAGAAGAGTGATCCATCTGTGGGGGCCCTCCAGCGGTCGATAATTTGTGCCCCGTGGAGGGTAGTCTTTGTAAAGGTCTTCAATGCCTCCTCTACATGCTGCTCTTCTGCAGAGGCCTCCATATCACCGGCCGTTGTGGACGCCATGT
>JABXJZ010000336.1 GCA_013375335.1 Desulfobacterales bacterium | reverse complement strand
AGCTCTCTGACCATCCACTTGTAGAACTCACTGGTATTGACCTCCACCTTCAAGGCCTCCGTGAGCATCTCGAGCTCCCCCCCTTTATCCTTATCCGCTGTATGGGTCTCGAGTTTACTGATCCCCTCTCTGATGACCTCTTCAGACGGAATCGTGGTTTCCAGCCGTTGCGCTGTTATCCTGCCGGCTCCCCTCCACTCATCGAGCCTCCTGTGAAGGTAGTCCAAGTGGTTCTGTTCCTCCTCGGCCAGCACCCGGAAGATGCGCTTTCCCACAGGGTCGGTAGCAGCTTCCTCGGCCTTCCGATAGACATCTCGGACCTGGGCCTCAAATTCGACGGCGGTCTTGATTGCCTCTTCGATGGGCACTATCCCTTCCACAGGCCGTGTATGTTACAGTATTCACGGGCAGTTATCTGGTCTGCTTGGATATCAAAGGCGGCCTCCGGCGCATCCCCCGGCTTCAGGAATTGACGGTAGGCTTTTCCATCCGCAATAACCTCTATCCATTCGATATAGTGTTTCTCCTCCATGGGATGGGGAACGCTCCCAACTTTTACCTTGATGCCACCCCCGGTCTTTTCCACCACAGGCACGTGTTTCTCCTTGGCAGCATCAACTGCCCCTTCCACCAGAAGCTTCATCGGCTCTCCACAGCATACAAGCTCCCCCTGGCCCTCGTGGAGCACCTCCACGATGTTGCCGCAAATCTCACACCTATAAACCTGCAGTCTCTCCGTCATTTTTTACCTCCTTTTCTACGTTTTGTTTGACTCCGCCTTAGCCTGGCGACTAATCCGGCATTGTTTTCGACAATGCGTACAAAAATGCGAGGCCCAAAAGCAAGAATCCCGCATTCTCAAATCCCCTTTCTTCATGGGTTTCCGGAATGAGATCGGAAGCGCCAATATAGAGAAAGGATCCCCCTGCCATTCCTAACAGCAATCCCACCATCCCCTCTGATAGACCGCCGATAAAAGTAAGGGAAATCAGAGCCCCTAACGGGGTAGCCACAGCCACGGCAATGGACAGGATCAGGGCCGTTTTTCTCTTTATCGAGCCAATCAGGAGAGAAAAGCTGGTAACACCCTCGGGAAGCTCGTGTACAACAACTCCCAGGGCGGTCAGTAAACCCACTTTTGGATCTACTTCAAAGCCCACCCCAATAATAAGACCATCAAGAAGGGAGTGAAAAAAAAGGCCGGAGAACATGACCATGCCCTTGGTGTGCTGGGGATTGCCCTTTTCCTTGAAGTGGATCTCGGATCCTGAATGGACCACCATCACATTCTCCAGCAAATAAAAGAGGAGAAAACCAATAAGAATAAAGAGCACGGCATTTTTAGAGAGTTCCAGTGATTCTGGAAACAGGTGGAAGAAGGCAATCCCCAAGATTAACCCGGCAGCAAAGGAATTTACATAATGGGAGTGCTTGAGGACCCACCCCTCCTTCAGAATAACCATCATGATTCCCAAAATCGTTGATAGACCTGCAATGGCGCTATAGAAAATGATGCTCAATTCAGTGCCCATCATCTTTACCTATACATTCTTGGGAGTTAGCATCTTTCAATAGATCGTCGCCGCAGGATTCACTTTCAAATTGGATAGTAGTATGTTCCATGCTGTATTTACCCTGGAGAAGTCCTTCAATCTCCTTTAACACTTGAGCGCTCCTGCTGGTTAATAGATCTTCAATTAAGACGTGGGCGCTCATAGCATAAATCCCGGAGGTAATAGTCCATAAATGCAGGTGATGTATGTCTTTTACCCCTTTAATCTTGCGGAGGTCGTCTAGCATTTTCTCCACGTCTATATCCCTGGGGGTTGCCTCCAGAAAGATATCCATTGATTCCCTTACCAGGCTATAAGCTCCCCACAGGATTAACATGGCGATAAAAATACCAATTAGAGGGTCTACTAGATACCAGCCGGTATAAAGGATCACTAATCCTCCGAGAATTACTCCACCAGAAGAAATGGTATCCCCCACTATATGCAAAAAGGCGGATTTAACATTCAGACTCTTCTGGGTGGATTTCCGCAAAATTGTGATACCGACCCCATTGGCTAAGAGCCCTATGGCTGCTACAACCAGCATAAATAAGCCCTTGATCTCCTGTGGATGAACCAGGCGCTGATATGCCTCATAGAATATGTAAAAGGAGATGAAAAGCAGTAACATGCCATTAAAGAAGGCGGCCAGGATTTCCAATCGATAAAACCCAAAGGTCTTTGAGGCTGTAGGGGGTTTCTGGGCGAATCTCATGGCAAATATAGTCAAGCCCAAAGCCAATATATCGGTTAACATATGTCCGGCATCGCTCAGCAG
>JABXJZ010000335.1 GCA_013375335.1 Desulfobacterales bacterium | reverse complement strand
GGGTACGAAACGATAAGATTCCGAAGACAAAGACGGTAATGCGTCTTCCCCTTAGCCGTATTTCTTATCCTTTAGGATGCCATTGAACACTATCGCTATGACGTTTTGAGCCACATCCTCTTTTGACAGGGATCCTCCCTCACGATACCATCTGAAAAAGGAATTGATGGCTCCAAAAATGGTGAAGGCCAAGACCTTCAGATCTATATGCTCTAAAAGCCTATTTTCATGGAGTTCTTCAAGTTTGTCAATGTAAAGCCTGTATATTTGACGCTGTATAATACGGTTTGCTTCGCGCCGCTTGCCGGTGAGCCAGTAGTCGTCCGCCACAATAATCTTGGACTCCCTTTTTCGGTTAAGGCACCAAACTACCATATGGCTTGTCAGCATTTCCTTCAGGCATTCCACCGGGTCCTCTACCTCCTGTTGTATCTCAACAAGAGCGTTTACCAGATCCTTGGCAGCAACTTGGATGATTTCAAAAAGCATCTCCTCCTTGTTTTTGAAATAGTGGTAGATTATTGAATTGCTAATACCGGCCTTCTGCCCAATTTCACGAATTGTGGTGTTTGGATACCCTTTCTGATAGAAAAGGTTGGTAGCGGCATTAAGTAAAATACGCCGAGTATCTTTAAATGCCAAATTGTATGACCTCCCTTTTAGCGTTTAATTTTATAGCCGGCAGCTTCTCTGTCCCATGTATCTTTGGTAATTCCTTCCTCCCGCAGTTTTACTTTTTGGATCCTCTCAGTCGGTGTTTTCGGTAACTTGTCCATTATCCGAACATAGCGCGGCACCATAAAGTATGCCATGCGCTCCTCACAATGGGCCATGAGTTCCTGGGGTGTAAGAGACTGTCCCTCCTTGAGAGTTAAGCAAATCATAACCTCGTCTTCCCCAAGTTCTGATTTCACAGCAATGGCCGCCGATTCCAAGACGGAAGGATGTAAATTGATTACCTTTTCAACTTCGTAGGATGAAATGTTTTCACCCCGGCGTCTCAACGCATCCTTTTTCCGGTCCACGAAATAGAAGTAGCCCTTGTCATCATACTCAGCAAAATCCCCGGTATGAAACCACAAATCCTGCCACGATTCAATCGTTTTTCCAGGCATCCTATAATACTCTAAAAGCATGGAGTATGGTTTTAAGGGACGCACAAGCATTTCCCCCGGTGTGTTGGGCCCTACCTCAAGGCCATCGTCGTCCACGACCTTAACAATGTAATCGGGGCGTACCTTTCCGCAACTACCAGGGCGTCGATCATTGAGGTTGGCCATAAGGGGCAAGCCAATCTCGTTCATACCGTAAACCTCAACCAACTTCACTCCGAACCTCTTCTCAAATGCCTCAAAGATGTCTTTGGGGGCAGCCGCGCCCAACATGACTCGAATCGGATTGTCCGCGTCATCGGGCTTGGGGTCCGCTTTAGAAAGAATCGGGATAATCCCACCGAGATAATTGAACTCCGTACAGCCGTAATGCTTCACATCTCCCCAGAAGCGGCTTGCCGAAAACCGCTCTGCAAGTACCATTCGCGCATCGCTCATAAGGGCCGGCATGAATGAGAGTACCTGGGCATTGCCGTGAAAGAAAGGGAGGGCGTTATAAAGACAGTCGCTTTCACTGTACTCTGCTGCCTCAATGATTATCTCGCCCATGTATAGGGCATAATTTTGAGGCAGAAGAACCCCTTTGGACGGACCCGTGGTACCGGAGGTGTACATTATCCCATAGGGATCAGACCATAACACGTCTACTGGTTCGTAGGACCCATCGTTATTTATAACATCCGCCCAATCTTCCAGGGGCTTGTCAAGTTCAGGCATTCCTTCTCCTTCAAAGTCAACGACAATCACTCTCTCAATTTTTCTGGCATCGGGCAAAATTGGCTTCAGCCTATCCATGAATTGATTGGCAGCAATGAGTACTCGCGCGTCAGGATTATCCAACATGTATGTAAGCAGATCACCCTTGTGAGCCGTATTTATAGGGACCTCCACGGCCCCAAGCTTTGATAAGCCTACCATCAGGAAAACAAATTCTGGGCAATTGGGAAGCATTATTGCTACCTTGTCGCCCTTTTCTATTCCCAATCTCTGGAGACCACAAGCGATCCTATTTGCCCTCTGGTTAAGATCCTCGTACCCGAATTCGCTGTCCTTGAAGTACATGAAGGTCCGGTTGCCGTATTTTTTCACCTGTTGATCGAGAACCTTATGGATTACTCGCTTCCTTATATGGTCTCTCACCATGATAATACTCCTTCACCCATACTTGGTCAGACAATTCTTTCCAGCAATTCGATGAGAATTCCCTTTAGAGATCCTG
>JABXJZ010000334.1 GCA_013375335.1 Desulfobacterales bacterium | reverse complement strand
CCCTCAAGGAGCAGATGCGCCGCGCCGTCTGCCCCACCTGCGGATGGACCGGATATGTGGACACCAAGGAGGGCAAGTGGAGGACGACTTGCCCCCAGGGATGTCGCAGCGAAGAGGGCAACCCTGCCAGCCTTCGACCGCTACTGCATATACCCTTCGACGCAGACCTGTTCCACGAGCTAAACATTGAACGTTACGAGCTGGGGAAGACGGGGAAGATCCTCTTCAACCACCCGGATGGCACCCACGACGACCGCTTCTGGGCCTTGGCCTTCGCCGTCTATGTGGCTGAACAGGCACCATCGCCGCCCAGCAAGCCCACTGCGAGGGGGATTTAATAATAAAGGATTATCTCCGGTCCTTTTATTTACATATAGAAAAAGTAAAATACTTATATAGTTTTTTACAAAAAGAATATGTAAAAACGTGATGGGAATGAACTTAACGAAAAAGGAGCTGAAGCTACTCCGAATCATCGCAGAGCGGCCTCATATGACCATAACCGAAATATCGGAAGCCGCCAACACCCCGATCTCCTACTCCTCCAGAGCCATCAGTCGCTTGGAGCGGAAAGGCCTGGCCACGACTAACAAGATGGGGAACACCAAGACGGTCGCTTTCGCGGACACCGGGCATGGAATCCTGCTCCGACAACAGATGCTGGAAAACAGCCACATGAACCTAGGCTTCCTCGCAAACACCGGCATAAGAATACTCGCAACCATAAACTGCTTGAACCTTCTCACATGGGAGGAGATCCATGAATACTCAGGTGTGTCTTATTCCGCGCTCAGACCCAAGATGAACCAGTTCACAGAGGTAGGTCTCGTAGAAAAGAAGAAATCATACAGGATACACCCCAGGTTCACCACCCTACGAGAGTTCCTCCAAGCATTCCAGAGTTACATTAACAACCAGACGGCCAAGCGACTTGCTGAAGACGCAGTGGTCAAATGGGAGTGTTGCACCAGGTTCCTCCTTGAGACCGTGAAGAAGCTCCGACTCCAGGCTACAGGCACAACCGCTTTCATAAGCTATGGAGCTCTGTTCATCACACCAACTAACCTCTACCTCTACGAGAAGAAAAAAACTATGGAGCCCCTCAGGCTGGAGGACCACCTCCTTAACCACGTCCTCGCATACAGACAGACCAACATCACGCCATACCTCGTAGCTTGGGCCCTCAACAGGAACAACATCGACAAAGCAACCATCATCAAGAAAGCCAGAATCCATGGCGTCGACGATATCATAGAGGCGACCATCAACTACTTTGATACAAAGGGGAAGGAAAAACCCCCCTACATGCCCTCATGGAGTGAGCTGAACAGCCGTGTAAAGGAGTACCAGCGATGATAAGAACATCGAGATTTGAGATCACAGCCATAGAGGACGCCATCAAAAGAATATCAGAACACATAGATCGGGACGTTGACGTCTACCTAATCGGCGGTGGAGCCATGATCTTCTATGGTAGAAAAGCTGCCACCAAGGACATCGATACTGTTTTAACATCCCAACAAGAGTTGGAAGCCTTCATGAAGGCGGCAGAAAAGGCAGGATTTGCTCAGGTTCCAGAACCCGGCGAAGAATACCAGAGCATCGGGGCTTCGACTATAATGCAGGATGCTACTGGCCTCAGACTTGACATATTCCACCGGATAGTTTGCTACGCCCTGGAACTCACCAACGCCATGAAAAGCCGAGCTACAACCCATAGTGAACATGGCTTCCTCAGAGTCCACTTGATCGCGCCGGAGGACATCGTCCTTTTCAAGAGAATAACTGAGCGAGAGACTGACCTAGAAGATATCAGGGTACTAGTGGAGGGAGGCATAGACTGGGCCATCGTCGAAGAAGAATGCTTGAGCCAGAGCAACTCTGGCCAATAGGCTAACCTGCTCCTGTACAAGTTAGACGAGCTAAGGGCAAGGTACGGGATAAGACCGAGGGTAGATAGGATCAGAGACCACGCCGACAGCTATGTCCTCGAAGAGACCTTCAAATTAGTACTACAGGATAGGGAACTCTCCTTCAAAGAGATCCAAGAAACTATTCAGAGTAAGTCAGGATACTCTGAGTCCTGGACAAGAAGCAAGCTAAGTCTACTCGAGAAACAAGGATTCATCACCTCCAGGAAAAATGGAAGACGTAAACTTTACCGGCTCAAGTGAGCCGGGTCACGCCCGCACAGAGCTTATTACCAAGTCTGGGAAGTTGCTGTCTAGCCACACTCAAGGGACCCACGACGACCACTTCTGAGCCCTCGCCGTCCACGCCTCAGAACAGCCCGATTCACGCGCTATTCACCACCTACTCGGATTGTCTCCCATTTTACA
>JABXJZ010000333.1 GCA_013375335.1 Desulfobacterales bacterium | reverse complement strand
TTGGTCGAGCAGGGTTTTTACTCCAAACTGGTATCGGTGCTATATTAGCAGCCTTTGAGAAAACACGAGAATCTGACTTTACAAGAGGTTGGGTAAGCCTGAATGCTATTCAAGCCTGGTCATATGGATCGAGAGAGCATAGTGCTGGTGATGATTTTGCTGTGATTGATAAGGGCCATGGCAACGGTGATTCAGAGCTCTTTACTTACTCACTTATTAGTTTATTCAATTTCTACAGAGTTAGTTATCCCGCTTATAAGATATCCCCTGCCAGAGAAAAACTATCGGGATCTCAAACAGGAGGTCTTGATCAGGATCTCAAAGTGCAGTTTAACTACGATTGGGATGAATTGACTTCCGCCGCCGAGAACAGCAGGAGAGGGTTGGGAGAAAAAGGGCGGACACAGTTTACTGGCGTCTACAGAAAAGGACTCTGGGTAAGCCAGAGCGAAGCTAAAGGCAGAAGAATCTTAAACGCCAATAATAACGACTTTAGACTTTCGAGTATTCCGAATGTAATCTATGAGGGAAGTCCTTGATTATGAAGTTAACGATAGTGGAAAAAGTTGGGGAGGCTCGCCGAGCTCACCTATCCCGATTTCCTCGGCATGAAGCCATACTACCGAAATCTCCATCCCAGCCAATGAAAAATAAATCTGCCCCCTTTTTGTCCCAATAAGTTCCATCGCTGTAAAGATATCCCTCCCTGCCCTTGACACCCCTCCCGCCATAGGTTTGCCTAACGATCGCGTATCTTGCGGACACTTTTCCCTTGACATACGGGGCCACTTCACCTGTATTTCCCATCGAAAATAGGCAGGGATAAGAATGCCGCTAATAAATATCAAAGTCTTGAAGGGAATGTTATCAGAGGAGCAAGAAAAGCGGCAGCTTGTGTGTTGACACACGATCCCATTTCGTCCTATATTCCCCGCCCGGAGAAGAGAATTCTTATCCATAAGTCAAGGAAGAGATAGGAGGTGTTTAATGAAGCACAGTTGTTTGTTCGTGATCTTTGCCATACAGGTGGCGTTTTTGTCGCCGGTACATGCTCAAGACACAGCGGAGATCCTCGAAGCGGTCATCTTGGTTCGGTCCACCATCCCGGAAGATGCGCGAACCGCTCGTTATCTTGGGACAATGAGGCAAAGTAATGGCGTGGTCATTGATTCGAACGGGCTTATCCTCACCATCGGGTATGCGATTGTAGAGGCCGAGACTATCGAAGTCATTGGCTCTGACGGAAAGGCCGTCAGCGCGACCTTTGTCGGCCATGACATAGACAGCGGTTTTGGACTCATCCGTGCGAACAAGCCCCTTGAGGTCACGCCCATGAAGCTGGGTGATTCGTCAGAAATCAAAGTTGGTGACCTCTTGCTATTGGCCAGCTACGCGGGACCGGGCGAAGTCCAGGGGGCCCGTGTGATTGCTCGACAAGAGTTCGTCGGCTATTGGGAGTATCTTCTGGAGGATGCCATTTTCACCTCCCCTCCTTATGGTGATTTTGGTGGTGTGGCACTGGTGGACCGCGGTGGTCGGCTTGTTGGTATCGGATCCCTTTTTACTCAAGTTTCGGTCCCCGGTTCTGGTTACGTCCCCTGTAACATGTTCATCCCCATTGATCGCCTCAAACCGATTCTCGGCGACCTTCTAGCCACAGGTCGTTCTTCTGATCCCCAAAAACCCTGGTTGGGCATCCAAGCCGAAGAGACACACGGGCGGGTTTCTGTGATACGGATTTCCTCCGGCGGTCCTGCTGAGCAAGCGCGTGTACAACCCGGCGACCTCATCCTCGCAGTCAACGACAAGGCGATAAGCGGGCTCGCGGATTTTTACCGCAAGGTGTGGGCTCTAGGAGGAGCCGGTGTAGATGTACATCTCAGCATTCGTCGGGGAGCCCAGGTGAGAGAAATAACCGTCCACTCTGCTGACCGCTACGAGTTTTTGCGCGTGCCCCCTCGGACATTGATGTTGACTTCGCATGGGACGAAGGAGATCGGATCATTGACTATGTCTTCGCCAGGTGTGGAAACCGAAGGACCGCCATGGTCGCCAATCATAATATCTATGGAGCCAGGTCTGCCATCAGGGAGGTAGCAAAGGTCTCCGGCCTCACCTCACAGCCGCTCTGCCTTCTTATCAGCATTTCAATCAATATATTGTGTGTCTTTCATGTGGCTGTGATTTTAGGTTTCTGCTGAGACTGTCGAAGTATCAACAGGTTCACTAAGAGGTTACTAAGCAGAGCATATTGTTGTTTGCATTGGGCAGAATCCAGAAAGCTCTAGGATGGTCATGAGATCTTTTCTTCTGTTCCGAGGCTCCCGGCCTGGTCTTTTCTACGACTTATCTG
>JABXJZ010000332.1 GCA_013375335.1 Desulfobacterales bacterium | reverse complement strand
AGTAGCAGTTCCTGGAGTAGCAGTTACAGGTATCCCGAGCTCTCTCGCCGCGTCCAGATCTACATTGTCTGTTCCCGTTCCCCATATGGAGAGCAGCTTCAGAGATTCAGCTTTCCTCAGGACCTCTTTTCGAAATTGACAGTAAGATCTGATGTTCACCACAACATCCGCGTTTTCAATTCTCCTAATCAGTTCCTCCTCGTTCTGGGGTCTACTATTGTAGACCCTAACTTCACCAAGCTCCTTAAGCCGCTCAAGATGTCTGGTTCCAGATATCACAGGCGGGTAATCATCAGGAATCACTATCTTCAAGAGCAATCACACCTAGACTTAAGAGAAGACACCAAGGAACTTAAGAACTTGATTGCTGCTGCTAGCATTTTCTCCTGTCAACCTGTCTAACTCATACTTCGAACGCGACTTCCAGTCTAAGCATCTTCCCTTTGGTATGCAAAGTCTTAATATGGAATAGGGGGCACGGTTCCTCCCGAAGACGAAGGTTGGACTGATACTATGATTGCCAAGAACACGGATCTTTATGTTGTAGCTGTTCCCTGTATCGATGCTCAGAAGAAGTATTATCCTACGAATACAGGCACCCATGTTGATAGTCCGGATGTGCAGACGTCCCAGAGAAACTCGGAATTGGCGTAGAACTGAACATGGAAGCTGCTAGGAAATACCAGATAGCTTAGCAGCATGATCCGGCGAAATCGGACTTGCTTTGGTGCGCGCTGGGCCAGATTCCACAGTCTGGCTTGGGGCACACACTTCAACAGCTAGCTAATAAAAGGTCGTTCGGTCCTGCACATTGGCATGCAGTAAGGTCGGTGACCGAAATCATCATCATAGCCTTAGTGATCTTTGCCCTCAATAATGAAGACGCGAAGGAAGAAGTGAACCCCGTTCTCTATTCTAGACTGTTCGTCGCTCTTTTCTGCGCTATTAGACTTTCAGTATCTTGTATGCTACTATGAGCGCGCCCAAGATGATTCCGGTTGAGATCATTAAATCAATGAGTAGCATATCTTCCCTCGACAGCTATCTTCAGTGGGTGAGTTTTGGAGGCTGGCCGGTCTTTGCCGAAGATGCTCTTCCTGATTCGTTCTATTATCTCGCGTTCAGGTTGTATCGAGTCAGGCCAGTCTCTGCATACAAGGATGAAATTGTCCCCGATTTGAGGCTTCAGTTTCCTTATGGCTTGCATAGCTACCACAAAGCGAAGCTACCTATCTTGATCCGATATAAATCCGGACGAAACCATCTTAAGAATTGTGAACATAGATAAGGGATCTAGTTTTCTGCGAAAAAGGCCCCCGCAAGTAGAAAGTCTCATAAGAAAGCTCTGCGGAGGATTCTTTACTGCCGCGCTAACCTGACCTTCCATGGTGGAACATAGTCGGAGAGTTACGTTCCTGGAAGGTCGCATCTAGCGCGGTTTCAGCGAATTTCTACTATTGTGGCTTTGTGACAATATAAGAGTTTTGACAAGACATAGTACACGGAAGTATAGGGATCCTCTCCATCATACATGTTGAGAAGGCTTGATGCCTACTCACAGATTGGACACTTCCCAAGACGGACGAAGGGGAGATGCGCGCTCGGTCAGTTTCTGCTACCCGACCTCTTTATTAGCCCTATGCAGGAGTGATCGCATGTACGCAATAGAGTAGGCAAGTCCAGCTCGTCGGTGCTCATCATCACCAATGAGATGCGGAATGTGATCGGGAAGCAGCGAGCCGCTGTATCTCACCTCGCGGAAGGCTCTCATCACTTTGTACATGTCCAAGTACCCGTCATCGAGGAAGGTCTCATGAAAAACAGGTAGTGGCGAGCTCACATTCCGGAAATGCACCTGGAAAATCTTGCCTCTTCCCCCAAAGTCTTTGATCATCTCGAAAACATCCTTCCCCATCTGGTCTCCACCCTCAGCCCAGGTGCCCACACACAACAGAATGCCCCAATTCTTGCTATCTCCCGCGATCTCTTCAGCACGGCGATACCCATCGTAATTGGTGATGAGCTTTGCCACACCGTTCATATACGCAAGGGGTGGGTCGTCGGGGTGAAGGGCAAGCTTCACGTTGGCTTCTTCAGCCACAGGAAGCACAGCCTCAACAAAGAACGTGTACTTTTCCCACATCTCTTCCGCCGAATACTCCCTCTCAAACCGCTGCTTCTCCACCTTTGTCCTAAAGTCCTGCAGGTTGAACTCGCGAGTGATGTACCCTCGTCGGGAGGATACCATTGCAGTGGTGTAGGTGTTAGCTGGATGAAAGTCGTAGTTTGAAACGGGGATTCCGAGTTTGCCGATGGAGCGTATGAAATTGCAGTATGTTTCGATATACTTGTCC
>JABXJZ010000064.1 GCA_013375335.1 Desulfobacterales bacterium | reverse complement strand
AAAGAACTGTTCTACCTCTGCGAACGATGCTCTTAGGGAATTTTTCGGGAGCGGAAAGGCTTCATCTAGGACGGTAGCGACCTCCAACTTTAGGGACTCCAACCAACCTACAAGATCGGTGACATACTTCTCTACCAGAAAATAATGCGGGATCCGAGGCAGCGCCCCCATCTCTTTTAACCGGATCACCAACAAGTTGATGTCAGCCCACTCCTCACTGAAGAGGGTTGTCTCCAAGCCCAGGAAGAGGAGGGTGTCGAAGGACAGGTGAACCCGCCCCTTCTTCAATAGCACTTTCCGGAGTGTCTTCTGGATGGTGAGGACTACCGTTGCTGCTGGAGGGGTTTTTTGTGTGGCTTTGTACTCCCATTCGGCTTGTGAGAGGTTAAACTCCTCAAAAATGCCCCGCAGATAGAGGGCCGCCTCACTCGTTAACGAGGGCAGCACTACCAAACACACCCCCCCTCGTTCGACCACTCCCCGAACCATCAGGGCCGCCGTTCGGATTAACCGAAATGGACTTCCACTGGCACAGACCTTCACCCTGGTTTCGTCGAAAAACCCGGAAGCAAAGCCATAAAGGCCTGCGTCCACCAAGGTCTGCAATGTTTGGATTCGGAACCCGAGGGTTTTTGATCTCATACTCATCTATTGGGGTTTGCTTTATAATCTTCGCCAGTTTACTAGAACCTATTCCTGACAGCCTAGTGACGAGTTACTACCTTATTTTTTCTTATTTGTCCAATCTCGCCTCTAGTATGGCCAAATTATTTTGTAAAGTCTGAAAAAGGTTCAAAAATTTAAATATATCAACTGACATACTTCTAATTGAAGTGATCTGAAAAATGAGTCGGATCGTTTCACTTTTTCTATTTAGAGGACAGAAAGAGCTCTATTCCTCCAGTGGAGATTATATGTTTTGGATTATATATAATATAGGTGATAATGTGTCCCCAAAAAGAAAGAATTGGAAACTCTATGCAGATATGGTGACACGTACTGCCAAAGCACAAGCACTCACCGCTCAAGAATTAGATATTCGAAACTTTTTCCAGCGTTTCAATATTCAGTTTTGGATCCATCCAGTGTGGAAAGTCGACGAAGACCAGTGCTTTTATGTGTATGATTTTGCATTCTGTATTGTTCCTAACCCCAAAATTTCAACCCCTACCTTCCAACAATCCTTATCGCCCCTGCCTTCACAGGATCCGAATTTGTGGCTGCTTGAATGTTCTTACACTACTCTTAAGCCAGGTGCTGCCAAACATTTCTTACGCAAACGTTGTTCCTTCATCGATCGCAAATTCCGAGCAGCCAAACACCGTGGGATGTCCACAGTGTTATTACTGGAAGCGTTGCAAGTTCCCCCACGAGAACTTTGCAATAACTTACCTGAGCTAGAATACATTAATGTGCTATTTACATCGGTGGAGGCGTTCAAGGGGTGGCTACTTGACCATTTGGAGGGAAAAGATGTTCGGCAAGAAACAGTAGCTAAAGCGAGCCCAAAGCTAGGCGAATCGAGACAGGCTCAATTAAATGGATTTCTGAGAGCAAGAGAGACACCCGATACCGCCAATCACTACTTAGATGCCCCCTATTCTAATCCGAGTCGTACTGTTCCGGCCAATGCAAGATGGAGCCAAGATGGATGGTAAGCTCATGACTGTTTACAGAGCGTTTAGATTTAAGGTAGCTCCGGTTCACCAGAAACAGGAGTTATTCCAGTATTTTGCATATCTAGTCCAACTGGCTAGTCAACAGTTACTTGAACGGTTATGGACGGAAGATTGGTTAGATAAAGTTGCCCGTTCGATGAAGAAAACTTATAAAGTCATTAATGAAGCCCAAGTCTCGCTGCAAGTTGCTAACCAAGCGATTTATTTCCCTTCACGCATCCGGCGAGGCATTTCGGAACGGGTCGGCCGTATTCTCCGCGCCCAGCATACCCAGAAGGAATGTTTCTATGACTGCTTGCAGGCGGTGGAACAGATTGGGCTTGAAAGCAATCTGAATACTCTAGTGAAAAAAGTAGCTCGGACGATACAGCTGGTTAATGGTCAATACTATCGCTACACCTTAATCCGACAGACCCTAGGATTGCTCCGGCGTCTGAACTTTAAGTACGGTCTAGATGTGTGGACACTCCGCTATACAGATGTAGTACAGCCAGCAATCAAGCAATTCGTATTTCCTTACGGCCCCGATGACGGACAGGCGCTCCGATACACTTGCACGGGGTATATTATTAATTATCAGATGAAACTACCTGTAGTTTCTGTCCCCATCACCCGTCGGGACTGGCAGTGGCTCGCAGGAACCATTATCATTCCAGTCCGCTTGCAGAAAAAAATCCAAGAAGCTGTGGATATACAACCACAAAGACCATTGCTCAAGTACCAGCGCTTGAAAGGAGGCATAGTAGTCCCCGTACTCCAGTTCCCATGGAAGTTTCCTGAGAACCCCTTAATCAAGAGAAACACAAAGATTAAGGCTCAACGGGTCTTATGTGTTGATCTCGGAGTGAGAAACTTGGCGACCTTGGTCGTGTGTGAAGCTGGGTACCAGATCAGCCCCCCAACATTCATCAAACTCTTAAAATCCCGGTTCCGCCATATTGAACGACTCTATAACCATGTGGCGGGCATCCAACGGAAACTATCCTACTACCCAGTCCATTGCGTAGGTCAAGGTCGGCGGCGGGAAGAACGGATCCGAGTGTACAATAAACTCGACCGACTCCGCCAAGAGCTCGCCCACGCGGTCAGTAACGAGATTGTGACTACCGCCTGGCGCACTGGCTGTACAATGATTCTCCTTGAAGATTTGCGCTCCTTCAACCCGCCAAAAGGAAAGAAAAACGTGTCCAGACGACTAAATAACTGGCTTCGGGGACGTATATCAGACCTTCTGACCTACAAGTGTAAACAGGTGGGCCTCCAACTCCTTAAAGTTAATCCGTGGCAAACCTCCACTATATGTCCTCGCTGTGGGCAGAGGGGTAAGAAAATCAAAGACCCTACCAGCCACATAGAAAAAAAGACCGGCAGATTTTTTTCATGCACTCATTGCGGCTTCCAAGCGGACCGTGACTATATTGCCACCCTCAATGTGTACCGCGCGGCGCAGATCAATCGAAGACAGCAAGAAACTTTATATACTACCAAACCAGTCCCCTATAAGGGGACTGGAACCCCGCCCGACCGTCCTGGCGGGGATCCGGTTGCTCTTAAGCCCACTTTAGGCTTGGCAGTGACCGGTGGATGTTTATTTAAAATGTCCACTATGAAAGGAACGGTTCCCTCTATGGCATCTTCCACGACCAGGGATCCTCTGCTAAAATAATCTGATAAACTAACTCATTAACCACGAATCAAATTTTACCGCTTGCGAAAGATGAGATTAACTTGATGGGAAAACAAAAAGTCTCAAAACAAATCAGGAATTCTTGGAAGTAAGGGGTTCTGCGATGAAAGTATCTGCAATCCAAATGGAGATTGGCAATGACCTTGAAATAAACTTGGAAAACGCGCGCCGCTTAATCGAAATATCTGCAACTGTCGGATCTCGACTTGTCTGTCTCCCCGAGTACTTTGCAATTCCTCCTTTCTCAGTTATGGATCGCGTCACAATATATGAAGAAACGTACGAAGCAACTATAACCATGCTACAAGAGGTGTCACGCGTCAACAGGTTGTGTATAGTTGGAGGTTCGCTCATTCGTAAGCGGCATGACGGTTTATACTTCAACTCATGCCCTGTTTATGATATGGGCGTCCTCATTGCTCTTCAAGACAAAATCCATATTACCACGCGAGAACGTACATGGGGATTATCTGGAGGAGAGAGATTGCAGGTGTTCAAGGTGGATGGAGTGAAGGTGGGTGTGGCTATCTGCGCAGACATCTTATTTCCAAAGACGACTGCATCCTTGCGAGATCAAGAGGCAAAGCTGATGGTTGTTCCTCTTACCTCTCCTGTACGAGAAAAAGATGTGACACAGAAGAATCGGGACTGTATCTTCGTCGCTCGAGCCTTCGACAACAATGTGTATGTCATAAAAACGGGTAGTGTGGGACGAACGGCTTCGGGCTTAAAGGTTGCAGGCCGTTCTCTTGTTGCAGCCCCGCACGGAGTTTTGTTGAAAGCAAAATCAGAAACCGATGAAGAGGTTTTAACTATCGATCTCGATATAGCGAAATTAAATGAAATGGATCTGGTAGCTCAACTGTTCGATTAATAAATTAAAAGAATAACAATGTGGATACCCGATAAAGAGACTTTTTTCATCCTTTATTCTCCTGTCCTTCGATGTTGAAGGCTTCATCGCAGATAATGTGCTTTATTTCGGCGTTTCATTAGGTATTCAGAAACTCATTATAATATCTTTGATCACATGGACAACCAAAGCGTATCTAGGTAAAGTTGGGTTTGCCGCATAGTTCCAGGTCTTGGTGAATCCGGGGGTAAAACACTCGAGACTTGAACAGAACTACATAACTCGACTTGCTTTGAGGCTACCACCCATGGAGCAATTACGAATCTTCAAAATAGTGGTGATTGGCGACGCTGCAGTCGGGAAGACAAGTCTCTCCATGCGGTACTCTGACAATAGCTTCCAATATGAATATATCAAAACGATCGGCTCGAATTTCTTTGTGAGAGATCTCCATATAGAGGAGTGGCGAACCAGACTGCTCATTTGGGATCTCGCGGGGGACGAACTCTTTGGTCGGGTTCGCCCAATCTTTTATCAAGGGTCGTTTGGGGCTCTTCTTGTTTTTGATATTACGCGACGAAGCACCTTTGACCATTTAGCGGGCTGGTTAGAGGAGTTGAGGGCGAATATTGAGTGGGACGTTCCAATTATCCTCGCTGCGAATAAAGTTGATTGCGATAACTGGGAGCTCACCGAATCAGAAATAAAATCTTACTCTCAAAAGAACGCATTCCCAATCTATCTGACTTCTGCAAAGACAGATCAAAAGGTTGCGGCCGCATTTAACAGACTAGCAAGCGAAATAACGGGAATTATTGTCAAATTAGAATCGCCCGATTGAACTCCTCAAAGGGGCATCATATTCTTACCTACGGCTTCTCTTGGGTGGGTTTGGGTTCCCCTCCCCTCTATACGGTTCCACACCACCAAGAGATTCAGGATTCAGAGCCAACCCCTGATTTTCATGGCTTCAACCACACGTTCCACCGCGACCATGTAGGCGGCGATTCGATTGTTGACATTATGTTTTTCCGCCATGTCAACGACGGCATGGAACGCCTTTGTCATGATTTTATCTAAACGCTCGTAGACTTCATCAAGTGGCCAGTAGAACATGTAGGCATTTTGGACTTGCTCAAAATACGAAACTGTTACACCACCAGCGTTACATAAGAAGTCTGGAATCACAAACCGCTTATTCCTATGAAGGATATCATCCGCTTCTGGAGTGGTGGGGCCATTTGCAGCTTCCCCGATGACTTTTCCTTTGACGTTACTAGCATTTTCTCCGGTAATAACGTTCTCTAGCGCCGCTGGAATCAGTATATCGACATCTAGCTCTAAAAGTTCTGCATTCGAGATTTTTTCTGTCCCTGGTAGTCCCACAACGGTCCGCATTTTAGCTTTGAAATCGATGGCCTCATAGGGATCCAGCCCGTCCGCGGAGTAGACGCCGCCTCTTGAGTCGGAAACGGCAACAATTTTTGCTCCATAGAAATCCTTCATTAACGTTGCACAAAATGAACCCGCGTTTCCATACCCCTGGATGGCTACTGTAGCATCTTTGATCTCTATTCCTAGACGTTTAGCGGCTTCCCTAATACAGTAGACGGTACCTCGCGCAGTCGCGTCGCCCCTTCCTTCAGATCCACCAACAATGAGAGGTTTCCCTGTAATGATTCCTGGCGCTTTATGGCGGACTACAGTCTCGTACTCATCCATCATCCAAGCCATTATCTGGGGATTCGTGTACACGTCGGGCGCTGGAACATCTATATCGGGTCCAATATATTCGGCAATCGCCCGAATATACACCCGCGACAACCGCTCAAGTTCACCTTGTGACATGGTCTTTGGATCACAAATGATCCCACCTTTACCCCCACCCAAGGGGATGTCAACACAAGCCGTCTTCCAAGTCATCCACGCAGAGAGGGCTTTGACCGTATCTGCGGTTTCTTCAGGGTGATAGCGGATCCCTCCTTTGCAGGGGCCTCGCGCATTATTGTATTGGGCTCGGAACGCTGTGAACGTCTTCTTTGTTCCATCATCCATTTTAATGGTCAATCGAACCGTCAGAAACCTCTGCGGTTCACACAACGCCTCATAGATTTCTGACCCGTAACCGAGCTTGTCACAAGCCATTCTTAGCTGTTGCTGAGCAATTTTGAAGGGATTCAATTCTTCTGCCATTTTTTCTCATCCCAAATTCTTCTAACCTCGGGCGCGCACCATTTGGATAAGATGTTCATATTTGAGGGGTGAGTTGAGACTTCTTTAGCTTTTTTCTTAGCCCATCTTTCTTCTTAGTCAATCCTCTTCTAAAGTACGTTCTTTCTTTCTTCAAGCCTCATTGGGCATTAAACCCTCCATTTAGACCTTGAGACCCCCCCCCAACGCGGTTCCCCAGCATTCCAAGCCTGGGTGCTAGGAACCGTGTATCTCCAGGAAAGTATAGCCCTGTGGAATGCTCATCATGCGCAAACGCGGCCCGTAACAGGGCTTGGGCATTTCAGCACTTAAAAAAGCCATTTATTTTTTGGAAAATCTATTAGGGGAAGAATCCACGAAGTCGGAGAGCTTCAGCAGTGCGGTGGATCGCTAACATGTAAGCGCCCATTCGCATAGGAATCTCATGGGCGTCGGCGAGCTCACAGACATCGTGATAGGCCCGGAGGATAGCATTTTGGAGCCCTTTATCCACAGCATCTTTGGTCCATAGAAAGGTCTGAGCCCCAATCGCCCACTCAAAGTAGGAAACGATGACGCCTCCGGTATTAGCTAGAATGTCGGGGACAACGAAGATGCCTTTTTGGTTCAAGGTTTCATTAGCAGCCGTCGTAGTGGGCCCGTTGGCGGCTTCAATGATGATTGGTGCAGCGATGCGATCGGCGTTCTCGGCGGTGATCTGGTTTTCGAGGGCAGCCGGGATCAGTACGTCAACTTCGGCTTCAAGAATTGCGCGATTTGCATCGTCCAGATCAGAAATGTATTCTCCATCTCCAAATTCGGACCAGGGCTTGCTATCATGGGTGTGTTCTAACAGTTTGGAAATATTAATGCCATCAGGATTGACGATCCCACCATCGAGGCTTGAAACAGCGGTGATCCGGTAGCCCGCTTCATGGAGAAACTTGGCGGTAAAGCTCCCAACGTTCCCAAACCCTTGGATGGCGATGGTCGGATTGGTAAGCTGTTTTTGCTCAATAGCTTTCTGGGTAACGTACGCCACGCCTTTGCCAGTGGCAGAAAGGCGGACGGCGCTTCCACCAAGCTCGACCGGTTTGCCTGTAGTTATACCCCCTTCGGAGTATCCCAGGAGCATCGAATAGGTATCTACGACCCATGCCATGGTTTGTTCGTTGGTATTCACATCTGGTGCCAGAACATCTCGACCAGGGCCGATGATGGGTAAGATCATGTAAATGTAGCGACGGGTTAGCCGTTCTAACTCCCGCTGCGACATCTTTCTAGGATCGCAAGTGATACCCCCTTTGGCGCCTCCGTATGGAATGTTGGCCACGGCGCATTTCCA
>JABXJZ010000331.1 GCA_013375335.1 Desulfobacterales bacterium | reverse complement strand
CATACTCGTAGTCAGCGCCAAAGGGCGCGCACTCGTCTAAGGTCATGGTGATATCCGCCCCAAGGGCCTTCTGGATTTCCATGGCCTTTTCCGGGCTGAGAAAATGGGTTGAGCCATCTATATGAGACCGGAAATGAACCCCGCTCGCTGATATGGTCCTGAGCTTTGAAAGGCTCAAGGTCTGAAATCCACCGCTATCAGTAAGTATGGGTCCAGACCAGTTCATAAAGCGATGGAGGCCTCCGAGCCTCCCTATCAGTTCATGACCTGGCCTCAGGTAAAGGTGATAGGTATTTGCCAAGACGATCTCCACGCCCGCACCCCGGGCCTCATCAGGCGATACCGCCTTGATTGCTGCTGCTGTTCCAACCGGCATGAATACAGGCGTTTCAAACCTGCCATGATCTGTCACTATCTCCCCGAGCCTGGCCTTGCCCGGCTTACACCTTTTAACAACCCGAAATTTCACAGTCTTGATCCTCTCTGACTACCATCTTATAACTATTCGTCAAAGTATCATCATGGCATCGCCGTAGCTGTAAAACCTGTACCTCCTTTCTACAGCCCGTTGGTAGGCCCTCATGGTCAAATCAAGTCCGGCAAAGGCCGCTACCAGAAAAAGAAGGGAAGAACGGGGCAAATGAAAGTTGGTTATAAGGGCATCAGTGACCTGAAAATGAAATCCAGGATATATCAACAAGTCAGTAGCTCCGGAGCCAGCTACTATCTTACCCTCTCTCTGCCATACAGTCTCTAAGGACCTGACAACCGTAGTCCCAACGGCGATAACCCTCCTGCCCTCACTCTTAGCGGTCTGAATGGAGTTGGCAGCATCCCTGCCGACAGAGTATGACTCCTTCCCCAAGTGGTGCTCTCTGATATCCTTTACCCTCACGGGCTTAAAAGAATCATGTCCAGCTAAGAGGGTTATACGGACTACATCCGCTCCCATTGATTGAATGGTCCCAAATAGATCGTGAGTGAAGTGGAGACCAGCGGTAGGAGCCGCCACAGCCCCTGGAAATCGACAGAATACAGTCTGATATCTCTCCCTATCCCTCTCTAATCGCCTATCCTCGTCGTCTCTTTTTATATAAGGAGGCAGGGGAAGGCAACCCCTTTTTTCCAATACGTAATTGAGCGTATGGTCTCCCTCAAATCTGAGCTGAACCCTCCCGTCGGCACCTAACTCAGTAACAACGCCTCTTAGGCCATCCGGGAACAGGATCCTGCTTCCTACCTTTGGCCTCTTTGATGCCTTCACTAGACACCATCGTATGTCCTGGCCGGTTTTGACTGGCCTGACCGGATGCTCAAGGACAAGAACTTCTACCTGCCCCCCCGTTTCCTTTTGTCCATACAATCTGGCTGGCACCACCTTGGCATCATTTACGACCAATACGTCACCCTGGTTAAGAAAGGAGGGCAGATCAAGAAAGCAATACTCGGCAATTTCCCCCGTAGACCTTTTCACGCACAGAAGGCGCGATTCATCCCTTGTCAAGGCCGGTTCCTGGGCAATCAATTGAGAAGGCAGGTCGTAACTATAATCCTCGAGGCTATACATCTCTCCCTACCTGAAGATATAGGTCAGCAGAAGGCCAAAGCACATGGCCAGAAAGCCAATGATCCTTAGTTGATTATCGGGAACTCGCTGGATCTGCCTCAACCACTTCTTCATTGTGTCCGGAAACGCCAGATAAGGTAACCCCTCAACTATAAGGACAAGACCCAAAAGGCAAAACAACAACTTCATCGCTCAGTACCCGTGAGAGGAAAACATCTCCCCCTCCTTCATAAGTTGCTGAGACCCTAGGTTTTTCAATCTCTTTATAATAGAGTCATATCCAAGAAAATTCAATAGCCCTGATAAGTACCTTACGCTATGGCATTAGCGTGAAAAAATTTCCCCTCTCGTCTGAATAGGACCTTCTCTCAGATGACTCACACGGGGAAAGAGCGAAGGGGAAAGGAGTGAAAGAGGACTGCTGTCACGCGCAATCCAGAAGCATAGGGCATGGTTGGATGAGTGTACTTACCAGCATTTGACCATATACCTTGCACAGATGAGTTTTGATTAACTCTGACAAATCGATCATATTCACAGGATGTGAATAGCGAGAAGCAGAGATGGGTATTGAATATTTCAGACGGTATTCATCAGAGGGAAGGATCTCTCAGGGATGTCCATAGCATCTTGAACTATTCGTGACAGGACAAGGTGACAGATTTATTTTTTGTTTTAAATTTCGATTCTAGTCAATAAATAAATCTGTCCCCTTTCTTAATAGTTGCGCAGCGATACAGAGCTGAGTGTATGTTTGAAATAAAGCATAGGGAAACCAAAACAAAAGGTTCCCCTATGCCGGATTTGAA
>JABXJZ010000063.1 GCA_013375335.1 Desulfobacterales bacterium | reverse complement strand
GAGGAGGGTCTGCATGTCATAGAGGGTTTGCCCCCAGATGTCCTTTGCATCCTGTATGTCAATCTCACCGTTGTGTACCCAGAGATAGACAGGTCGAGGGGCCTTACCCCAGATAACCAGATGGTCAAAGCCAGCCCACCTCAACTCAGGCGTAAACCACCCACCCATATTGGCGGAGCCGAGGAAGTTGGTCAGGGGTGATTTACTCATTATGTGGGTCCTTGCAGAGGCAGAGGCGAGGGTTCCCACAGCAATGCCAGCGCTTATCAGGACCCGGTTTTCGGGGTCAAAGGCATCGATGCCAGGCGGATTATTCTTGTACAACAGATAGGCATCCAGTCCCCTGCCGCCAATAAACTTCTTTCTCCATTCAATGGGGATATCCTCTTTCCTTATCTCCCCGGTGGACAGATTTATGTATGCTACCTTTCTATTGAGCGCCATCGTATATCACCTCGTTATTTCTTTCTTATCGGTTCGCCTGGTTTTGGATATGTGTCCCAGACAGGCCCTTGCAATCGCGCGGTCTTAGGGTAGGGCCAGCTAATCCTCCACTGTGTTCTGCAGCTGGGGCATACGGCCCGATCTGCACCCCTTTTTGGCCTGAATCTCGTAAAACAGGCAAGACACCTAATCTCCCCATCTCTTGGTCCTTCCATGACCTTTTTTATCTTCATTGAATACCTCCCTTTTCTTCATCCCAGTATAGAGATAGCCTCATGGGCATCTATACAAAATGGGCCTCGATTTCAGCACCCATCTCCCTTAGCAATAGGGAGTATCCTGGAATAAGGTCATCGGTAAGTTGACTGTTCAACCCTACAACCCATATGGCGGCCAAAAGCTTGCCCCTGCTGATCCTTAAGGGAATAGCTATAGCCCTGATACCCTCAATATACTCCTCTTTGTCAATGGCCACACCGTGCTCGCGGGCCTCCTTTATCATCTGCTTAAATCCCGTTGTATCGCTACAGGTAGAGGCAGTGTATTTTTTCATCTCCCTCTGGGATAGAACCCTATCAACTTCATCATCGGACATCTGGGACAAGAATACCTTCCCCGTCGCCCCGGCGAGAAGGGGGATACTGAGCCCGACCTCGGAGCTCACCCTGATTCCGTAAGGGGAGTCAACCTTGTCTACAATCACTACCCTGCCTTTGGAAAGGATGCCCAAAAATGCCGTCAGCTTTGTCTTCTCCCTTATCTCCTCCAGATATGGCCTCACCGTATGTATGAGTTCGGATTCCCTACCCGCTGCCTTTCCAAGGACATAGAGCTGTGTACCTAAGGTAAACTTGTTCCGGTAACCGTTCTCCAAAATCCCCAAGTTACTGAGGGTATACACTATGTTGAAGACGGTGCTCTTATGATAGTTGAGGCGGTTAGCTATTTCACTGATACCCAGCGGCCTCCTTGATCTGGCAAAGAGATCCAAGATCTGAAAGCACTTCTCAAGGGCCGGAACGGTTTTATATACTGCCTTCATCTTTGGTGGGGTTTTGTTCTCTATAGAAAAAAACAATTTTCTATATAGGATACCTTGTGAGGCATGTCAAGGAAAAAGTGGTGGGAAAATTTTACTCGGCTGCTATCTCTTCCTGAGCAGCCTGCTGTCTCCTACCCTGACTGTCAGCTGGATCTTGTCAAAATATTCTATGAGGGGGATGGTATATTTTCTTGAGATACCGGTGAGTTTCTTTAACTCAGGTGTGGTTATCTCACCTTTCTCCTTTATGAAACCGACAAGCCTTTTCTTCAGCTCTTCGATCGCCTTTTTATGGAAATAGAGATCCTCCTTCACCTTGATAAGGGTTCCCTCCTTCACCATAATCTCCAGCAAATCCCTTCCACCCCTTTCCGTTATATCGTGACCAAGATCCTTAAAGTACGGGGGCTCGAGACCCCCCTTGAGGTAGATTTGATCGATCCGATTCCGCAGCTCTTCCTGATCCCGGGGGAGCTTAACCCGATGATCCTTGGCCCTGATGATATCCTTTTCCCTTACAACGAGGGTGTCTTGTATCAGGGCATTGAGTACGTGGTTAAAGAGTTTCTCCCCTATGTTAGAAGCTAGCTTAGATCGCAACTCCTCCTTGACTATCCCCTCTTTTAAGGGGAAACGCCTATGGTAGTCGGCAAGGATGGCTATGATCTCCTCTTTTGCCTTGATGTAAGACCCAGCATGTATAAATGTCTCATTCTCCGTGTCCACATTGAAGATAAGATTGTCCGAAAGGAGACTGGTGACTATCTTGCCAAGATCCTTTTTGCTGAGATTGGTGAGAAAGGAGAGCTCGGTCTTGCTCAATCCCTTGAGGTGACTGCCTTTGATATGCTGCTCGACAATGGCCTGGTCAGATCCCTTGTCTAGAGTATTGAGCTCCTCCAAGACATCCTTTGAGAACCTCTTCTTCCTTAATGGAAGGGGGTTTAGGATATAGCCGCCGCCGATAGTCCTTATTGGTGAGTAACTTCGGATGACAAATCGATCCCTTGAAAGCACCACAGCGGGCCTTTCCAGACGAAATTGTGCAAAGCACTGATTGCCTGGAGATAGGGTGTCTCTGTCTAAGAGGATAACCGTGGCGATTATCTCGGAGGTGCCACAGTGAAACCTGACCCTGGTCCTGTTCTTGAGCGTTTTAGGTGCACTATCCAGATATTCCAGTACAGTATCAACCATATAGGTGGATTTAAGGGAATCCTTGTCGGCAACTACGTCTCCCCTGGCGATGGCCTTTTTTTCCACTCCTTGGAGGTTTATGGCGGTCCTCATTCCCGCTTTGACCAACGGTACATCCTGATGATGCACCTGGATTCCCCTCACCTTGCTCCTTATCCCCTTTGGATAGATGGTTACCTCACTGCCAACACCGATATGCCCTGAGATGGTTGTGCCTGTGACAACCGTTCCGAAGCCCCTCATGGTAAAGACCCTGTCTGTGGGGAGCCTGAAGAAATTCCCGGGGTCTCTCTCAGAAACTTCTCTAGTCAGTTCATCCAGGGTTTGTATCAATTCTACAATCCCCTCTCCGGTTTCCGAGGATACCTCCACGATAGGCGCATGGTGCAGGAAGGTACCTCTGAGAAATGAGGTGACGTCGTCCCTGACCAGGTTAAGCCACTCCTTATCCACAAGATCTATCTTGGTTACTATGACCAGGCCCTGCTTGATATTGAGGAGTGAACAGATCTCCAGGTGCTCCCTTGTCTGGGGCATAACCCCCTCATCAGCTGCGATGATGAGGGCTACTAGATCTATTCCGGTTGAACCGGCGACCATATTCTTAACGAATTTTTCATGACCGGGTACATCCACAATCCCAATAGTGAGCCCGCTTGGTAGCTTGAGATGAGCGAAACCCAGCTCAATCGTTATTCCCCTCTCTTTCTCTTCTTTGAGCCTGTCTGTGTCTATGCCCGTCAGGGCCTTGACAAGGGCTGTCTTACCGTGGTCTATGTGGCCCGCTGTACCAAGGATAATCTGCTTCACGATTTCCTCTCGTAGGTTCCCTTATCTCTCCCAATTCAGCTTTAGAAGCTAAAGGAGTTCGATTCTCAATTGAGCTCTACTCAGCTTTGGCTCTCAGGACCGGTCCCAAAATGGCGATACCATACAATCCTGCACGTTTTTGGATTTTTCGGTCCTTGCACCCGATCTCTGTGCAGGCCTCTCTTGGCAAATCAATGTTCCTTGTGGGTCGCTCTTTCCATCCTCACTGAAAACGCCAGGATGCCCCGCCCGGACGGGCGGGGATCTTGACTGTATGGAGAGTCAGTGCCCAATGTACTTGGCCCACATCTGAGTTACCGATATTGCGGAAACGAGAGTCAGGATGGCGGCAGTGATGATTACTCCCACCAAGGTCGATTTCCCCATGCGGTACTCTCTGGGCAATGATGAGTTTAACCACAGAGTCCCATAACAGACCAGCATGATCCCTATATTGGTGGAGATCATGGCAGCAATATCCATCATTGTGACCGGTTTCATCCCACTCCACATCACGAATATGGACACGGCCCCGACATAAGTACCTACACACAGGAAAACCTTTCGGTAAGCCGTTCGCCGGACTGCAGCAAAGAGGGCGCCTAAGAACTCGTGACTGATCCTGGCGTAGAGCTCTGGGATAGCATAAAGAGTGCCCCACAGGGCAGCCAGGACAGTAACGTAATATACTGGAACCATGAAAGGGCTGAGTTGTTCCCATATTGCCTTCTGATGTGATAGCAAGATGAAGCCCCCAGGGAGCAAATGGCGAGGATGAAGCACGGCCGCTCCCGCAATCAGAAAGGCACAGCTGACAAAGAAGAGCACGAAGGCCCCCAGTCCAATATCCCAGCGGATCGGCGTGAGGTGTATATTGGCCTTGTGTACTTCCTCCTTTTCGTCGGAAAGGTAAACTGGACCTTCATATCGTGCAAAATCCCTTATCTCCTCTATGTGCGGTGAGCTGCTCATCCCCCATCCATGGAGTGCCGCCCAGTGCGCATAGACTACGTATAGGCTCATGCTCCCACCAATGTATCCGAACACGGTGGCGAGCTCTAGTGGCTTGGAGCGCGCCACGAAGTTGGGGTCAGCCTGCACCCAGTCGGGGTAGGGTGGAACGAGGCCGAAGGAGAAGGCCCCCTTCAGTAACTCCAGGAGGGAGGGGGAGCTTATTAGTCCACCGATCAGTGTACCCAGGACTAACACCCCGCAGATGATGATTTGCTGTTGCTCCAGTCTGGTGAAGCTGGCGCCGATGCCAAGGCCGATGGCACCTACCGCAAAGAGCGTGCCCCATAATCTGGGGTCGCCGAAACCGAAAATCGTCGCCATGAGGCCCCCACAAGCCCCGGCAATGGCCGACACGAAGAAGGGTGCCATCATCCAACCTATAATGAGGATGAACCAGAGAAACCATCCTCTGGGCCCGGGCATGCGGGCCCAGGCATCGCCCAAGAACTCACCTGTAATCACGGTGTAGCGGCCAATGCCATACTCCAGGAATAGGTTCTTGGTCAGACAGGCCAGTAGCACCAGCCACAAGAGCCCATAGCCTGACCACGCCCCTGTACGCACTGCCAGCACCGTTTCCCCCGCTCCCACGGAAACTGAAGCTACTATGGCCGCCGGCCCGAAGAACGCCATACATCTCAAAAACTTCCTCACCGAAAACTGTGCTGCGAAAACCTTGTCAGGCTCTGGAAAGGAAAATCTCTTGCTTCTATTTCCCCGTTCTAATGTCATTGCCCTGACCTCCCTGCCAGATCATGAGCTCCAAGCTGATTAACTCAATTACATCGTAGGAGCGAGATCAATGCTCCCTGACCATTCTTTCCGCCGGGAGTGGAGGGTAATGGATTGAAGAGAAGGCTTTAGGTGATGAAAAGGTAAAGAGATCTCAAAGTCAAGGAAAATCGGCCGCTTTGAGAAGAGGCTCACAATACTTTCCGACTTCAGCCACCTCAAAAGCAGTGCTGGCCCACGACATAAGTCATGTGATGTGTCCCAATACACAATTGAATTTTCCCTGATATACCGCCTACTTGAAAGAGGGTCTTCTTATCAAGTAATTGAAAAATTTAGATATTTATGATAAGAAAACATTGTGGCGACTAAGGATATAAAGCAACAAGGTCCTCTTGAGATTGTCAACCTGGACAGACTGACACCGGAAATGAATCCAATTTTTGGAGGAAAGGCGTGCGGCCTGGCTCGCTTAATCTCCCTGGGCGTACGGGTTCCGGGCGGTTTCGCTGTCTCTGCAGCACGAATTCCTACGGAGCAGTGGCCCATAGAAACTAGAAACAAATTCATCGATGAAGTCAGGGAGCTGCTGTATAAGGGTCCGATTGTGATCAGGTCTTCTGCATTGGGTGAAGATTCTGCTAAGAAATCCTTTGCTGGTATGTTTGAAACAGTTCTCGGTATTGTTACTGTAAAAGAAGCATTATCTGCTGCAGACCGCTGCATCGAATCGGGAGATAGTGAAAGAGTTAAAAACTATGCCAGCTCGCAGTCTTCCATACCAGTGGGATTAGTCGTGCAGAGCCAAGTGGCAGCAAAGGCGGCCGGTGTTTGTTTTACCTGTGATCCTACAGGCAAAGACCACGCCGTGGTGATAGAAGCTGTGGCAGGTATGGGCGACAAAACGGTCTCAGGACAAATCGGGCCGGAACGTTTCCGGGTGTACCGTTCAGGCACAGGGGAGTGGGAAATCCCGGTAGAGAAAGAGGCAGACTTCATATCCCTTGAAGAGATCAAATTCATGGCCGCACAGGCGAAAGAGCTGGAAGGGGGATTCGGGCAGCAACTGGATATCGAATGGGCCGTAGATGGGAACAGGGATATTTGGTGGCTCCAAGCACGCCCTGTTACGGCAACTGTTACCCCGATCAACTATATCATACAGCGTTCCTTCCCAGAAGCTGATGACGGACCTGTGACTGTCTGGTCTAACTGGAATGTGAGGGAAACCATGCCGGAGCCTTTATTCCCCTTTACCTGGACCTTCTGGCGGGATAAGTTGCTCCCGGTAATTAGCCGGCACCTCACCGGAGTTTCTAAAAGATCCCGTATAGTTCCCTATCTTGCCGCACTGGATCTGATCCATGGACGAATTTACTTCAATATGAATGCCATGCTGGCAGCCCCTGTCATCGGACCATTAACAACTCTCCTTGTTTCTACCATGGACACCCGTGCAGGTGACACTCTCAAATATCTTGAGAAAAACTCTATACTGTGCCCCCGCAAATTCGCGGGTTCATGGTTCTATCTGTTTTTCTCCATACTCAAGGCAAGCTGCATAAGCTTCTTGAGAATGCTCCGGTGGCTGAATCCCGGGAAATCTATGAGGGTACTGGAAGAGGACAGTAGGGCCATTGCACAGCGGAAGGATATCACCATCATGACCGATCAGGAACTGGTCGATGAATTTAACCTGTGGGAGCGGCCGGAATGCAGTAGATTGCTCTATGGCCTGCAAATGGAATTAGTGGCAATGGCTGTTTATCTTGCAGCTAAAAGAGCTTTTAAGAATCACCCGGAAGCCTTGCAGTTGTTGGGCACAGGCATCCCGGCAAGCCCGACCACACAGATATCGATAGAAATAGATGCACTGATTGAGGCTGCCGAGCCCTTCGGAGAACTCTTTATTGGCTCCTTCACAACACGGCAACTGGTGCAGCCCCTCAAAGAAGAGGAAGGTGGAAATGACTGGCTTATGAGATTTCATAACTTTCTCAAGAATTTCGGCCACCGTGGCCCCATGGAGTTCGATCTGGGTTCCAGCCGCTGGTCGGATGACCCGACAATGATCATAGAAGCAATCCGGTCCGGGTTGAGGATGCCAAAAAGGGAGAGATTAACGAGCCGCATGAATCGCCTTGCAGAAAAACGGGAATTGTCACTAAGGAATGCAATATCGGCCTCACCCCTGTGGAAACGGCCTATCATGCGCTGGTTAGCCCATAAGGTAGAGCTCTATATGCCCCTGCGCGAAGCGCCGAAACACTATGCTGTCATTGTGTTTCAGCGTATTCGCCAGGCTGCACTCGAGCTCGGTAAACGGCTGGAGAGAAGAGGATTGATCCCTGAAAGGGAGGATGTTTTTTTTCTTGAAATAGACGAACTGGTTAACCTGGTAGAGGGAAGGGAACCCGGCTATGGCATCTGCAATGAACTGAACGACCGCAAGGACCGGTATATGCTGTTTAAGAATGAAACCCCGCCGGGTATTTTCAGGTCGGACGGAGTCCCTGTCA
>JABXJZ010000330.1 GCA_013375335.1 Desulfobacterales bacterium | reverse complement strand
CGCGACTAACGGGGAGATTGGCAGCGCTGTAGTTAGGTGTAACCAAATGACTAAAGAAGTAAAAATCGTTGTGGCGGCGCCTATTCGAAGGCGACCGAAATCCAATCGCCTACAAAATGAGTGATTATTATTACAGCGATAGCGATGAGTAAGTGTTCGGCAATTACTCTCCGAGGATTTTTTCCCTGGGACATGGCTATCTTGTAGCTAAGGATGGCCAGTATGCCTAGACCCCAGACCACGCTGACCAAGATTGCTATCGAGAGTTCAAAAAGAACAACCGGGATCACAAAAGTCAGTGCAAATATAAACTTTGACAGAAACGTCGAGACGGTAGATGCCCATACCTGTTTTCTGGTATGTACGTTTTCGGACTCCTCGGAGATGTGTATGCCAAGTGCATCGGAGAAAGCGTCAGCAATAGCGATCATAAGAATCCCACCGAGCACAGCGAGTTTTGAATGGGTTCCAGAATGCAGTCCCACCATAAGGCCCAATGTTGTGATCACCCCGGAGGTTAAGCCAAAACTGATCCCTGTCCTCAACGATTCTTTCATTCAATTAACTTTAAATTCGCTCTTACTGTCCCTACAGAAAAATTATGATTCGTTACGATGGCTCGCCGGCTTGGTAAAGAGCCCATTCATCATGGGTAGAATTGCGAGTAAAAGTGAAAAGACCACTCAAACCTTTATTTTACCATAAGAGGGGAAAAATCGGTAAAAGTCAATCTTTCGAGAACATGAATTAATGTACAACACGACAGGCGGGAATAATTGAAAAGGGGAAAAGCCTTGGATTAGGGGGATAGTCATTCGCGACCGTAACCAGTGGGGATTTGAACCCTTGGCTTTCTCCTGAGGTCATATGGTATATTAATGAATAAAGTCATAGGTATTGTGGTATTGATTCATTTTGGCCAGCATTTAAAAACGTTGGAGAAACACTATGTCAAAGGAATTCAAGGCGGATATACCGTCATTTGAGCCAACTCCAGCTGAGGTGTTTTTCGAGCGCAGAAAGTTCCTCACTGCCATGGCAATGGGGATTATTGCGGCTCCGGCTTTCTTGCGCAGTGCAAATAGCAGTAAGGGTAAAGGTGGCATGCTGGTAGAACCGCTGAGCAGACCTGATATCTTTCCAGCAAAACGCAAAATAGAGTATCGATTGCCGGCGGGCCTGAAGACGGACATCACACCCAGAAAGGTCGCGGCAAGCTACAACAATTTCTATGAGTTCCTACCCGGCCACGGTGGACCGGTTTGGAAATACGTGGAGGGCTTTGAAGTCGATCCCTGGAAAGTTGAGCTCACCGGTGAATGCAACAATCCGATGACCCTGGACCTCGACGACCTCTTCAAATTTGAGCACGAGGAACGTCTCTACCATTTTCGCTGTGTGGAGCGGTGGGCTATGAACGTCCCCTGGAGTGGTTTTCCCTTGTGCAAGCTCATCAAAAAGGCAGAGCCCAAAAGTTCAGCCAAATTTGTTAGCTTTTTGAGCGCCAATCGTCCGAAGCAGATGCGCGGCTTGAGGAATTCCCCCTCATACCCCTGGCCCTACCGTGAAAGCCTGAGCATGGACGAAGCAATGAACGAACTCGTGATGGTGGTCACAGGGGTATATGGTAAACCACTTCTGAAACAGCACGGCGCTCCGGTGCGGATTATCGTTCCATGGAAATACGGTTACAAGAGCCCGAAGTCCGTCGTCAGGATTGAGTTCTTTTCCCAACAACCGAAGAACTTCTGGCAAATACAGCCGCATGAATATGGGTTTCTATCAAATGTGAACCCGAACATCCCTCATCCGCGCTGGAGTCAGAAGCAATCCGTCTGGCTTGGATCGGGCGAATGGTTCCCCACCCCTATCTTCAACGGCTACGAGAAGTACGTTGCTCATCTCTACCCCGATGAGCCTCGTATACCTCAGAAACCATTGCGTCCAGGGCAGATTGCACGTTAGGGTGAAAAAACGGCGCTGTCTTCTTCGCCAGGCTGTTTCTTCTTCCGATGCAATCTATAGAACATGAAATATGCGATTGATACTCGTCAGGCATTCTGTTTAATTGCGATTCTATAATCAGAGGAATGGCGGAGGTTGATTTGGGGGTAATGTAATGCCCCTGAACGCAATGTGCTTGAGAGTTGGGGTACTCATCGGGGACGAGCAGGAAGGGGAAGGTTGTTGGCCTGGTTCCCTGTAGCGGACATAAAAGAATTTTTTATAACCATTCTTAGTGAAGCGAAACGACCGCAAACTCAATGTTTGAGCCCAGAGGGTAAGTTTTGAGTTTGCAATGAAGCGAACTTTAGAATGGTAAAAAATTCTTTTCAGTGAGCGAAAAGGAATTTGGCTAACACACCAAGACGCAGAG